>NZ_JAGYFX010000159.1:0-9009 GCF_019946615.1 Pseudomonas sp. BF-R-01 | reverse complement strand
GGCACATACCCTGTAGGAGCGAGGCTTGCCCGCGAAGAGGCCTTTCCAGTCGCCGCTTAAACCAGCGTCATCAACGCCTCACGGCTGAACGGCAGGATGTCTCCCTCACGACCGTCACGCACTTTCTGCGCCCAGTCCGGGTCCACCAACAGCGCACGCCCCACTGCCACCAGATCGAACTCGTCGTTGTTCAAACGCTCCAGCAGTTTTTCCAGGCTGGCCGGCTGCGCGATCTTGTCGGTGTTGACCATGAACTGCAGGAACTCGCCATCCAGGCCGACGCTGCCCACGGTGATGGTCGGCTTGCCGGTCAGTTTGCGCGTCCAGCCTGCCAGGTTCAGCTCGGAACCGTCGAACTCCGGCTCCCAGAAACGGCGCGTCGAGCAGTGGAAAATGTCCACGCCAGCGTCGGACAACGGCTTGAGGAACTCGCCCAGCGCTTCCGGTGTTTGCACCAGACGCGCGGTGTAATCCTGCTGCTTCCACTGAGAGAAACGGAAGATGATCGGGAAGCCTTCACCGACTGCCGCACGCACCGCCTGAATCAGTTCGATGGCGAAACGCGAACGGTTCGCCAGGTCGCCACCGTATTCATCGGTGCGCTGATTGCTGCCTTCCCAGAAGAACTGGTCCACCAGATAGCCATGGGCGCCGTGGATTTCCACGCCGTCCATGCCGATGCTTTGCGCGTCTTTGGCAGCTTGAGCGAACGCGGCGATCACGTCCTGGATATCCTGTTTAGTCATGCCGTGAACCACGACCTGACCGTCCTTCAGCTTTTCCGATGGGCCGTAACCCGGCACGCTGGCGTCAGGCTCGGTGCCGATGCGACGCACGCTGCCGACATGCCAAAGCTGCGGAACGATCTTGCCGCCTTCGGCATGCACTGCGTCGACGACTTTCTTCCAGCCGGCCAGCGCGGCTTCACCGTAGAAATGCGGCACGTTCGGGTAGCCGTTGGAGGCCTTGTGGCCGACGGTGGTGCCTTCAGTGATGATCAAACCCACGCCGGCGGCGGCGCGACGACGGTAGTACTCGATCACTTTGGAGTTGGGTACGCCACCCGGCGAAAACGAGCGGGTCATCGGCGCCATGACGACACGGGTCGGCAGTTCGAGGGTGCCGAGGTGGAACGGTTTGAACAGGGCTTTGACAGGCATGGGACGCTCCACGGGAATAGACTTTATGACGGCGATAATATGGAGTTGGGAACGCCTTGAATAGCACTATTGATTTTGGTGATTAAGGAATAAAAGGTGGAAAGCATCGTAGGAGCGAGCGGGCGGCGCTCCGACTTGCCCGCGAAGGCGGTCGGTCAGTCGACATCATTACTGACTGACCTGACGCCTTCGCGGGCAAGCCTCGCTCCTACAGGGGGAATCAGCTCAGGGCTTTTTCGATTGCCTGAATGACAGTGGGATCATCCGGCGCCGTACGCGGTGAGAACCGTGCCAGTACGCGACCGTCCTTGCCGAGCAGGAATTTTTCGAAATTCCAGGTGATATCACCCGGGAATTCAGCCCCCTCGCCCGCCAGCAGGCGGTACAACTGATGACGCTCATGACCGTTGACTTCCAGCTTGCTGGACAACGGAAAGGTCACGCCATAGTTGAGGCTGCAGAACTCCTGGATCTCTTTCTCGGTACCCGGTTCCTGCCCGGCAAACTGGTTGCACGGCAAGCCCAGCACGCTGAAGCCTTTACCTTTGTATTGCTGGTAAAGGTTTTCCAGCGCCGCGTATTGTGGGGTCAAGCCACATTTGGAGGCGACGTTGACCACCAGCACGACATGCCCCTTGAAGGGCGCCAGAGGTAGCTCCTGACCATCCAGGCCTGTCAAATTAAGGTCGTGAAAAGCACTCATGACGTACTCCAGATTCCCGTGTTCTTCTCGAAACAGCCTCTTGGTGAGGGCACCAAGGACAGCCGCGGACTAAAAAGGCGCCCTCGGGCGCCTCTCCAGTTCTCTGAGCTTAGCGCAGAAAATCAGTGGTGATGGCCACCTTCGCCATGGACGTGACCATGAGCGATTTCTTCCTGGCTGGCGTCACGGATGGCGATGATCTTGACCTGGAAGTTCAGGCGCTGACCGGCCAACGGGTGGTTGCCGTCGACAGTGACATCGTCGCCGTCCAGATCGCGAATGGTCACGATCTGCATTTGGCCGTCCGGTGCGGAAGCGTGGAACTGCATGCCCACTTCCAGCTCGTCGACGCCTTCGAACATGCTGCGGCTCAAGGTGCTGACCAGTTCGGCAGCGTATTCGCCGTAAGCGTCTTCAGGTTCAACGGCCACGGTCAGCTCGTCGCCGACTGCTTTGCCTTCCAGAGCCTTTTCCAGGCCCGGAATGATGTTACCTGCGCCTTGCAGGTAGACCAGCGGCGCGCCGCCGGCGGAGCTGTCGATGACCTCACCAGCGTCGTTGGTCAGGGTATAGTCGATGGAGACAGCCTTATTGGCGGCGATCAGCATGGGGCGAGACCTTTTGCATAAGAATTTAGAAAGGCCAAGTTTAGCGAAGCAATCGTCCGAAAGCGAACACAACCCGGACAGACGGAATGCGGCGCCAGGCTCGACGGTCACAGGTTTTCATCAGGACGAGGACGGGCATTGGGTGGCCGAGCTGTCCTGTGGCCACACGCAGCACCTGCGCCACCAGCCGCCGTGGCAATCGCGCGCCTGGGTCATGGACCCGGCGCAACGTATTGAAAAAATAGGCCAGCCCTTTGAATGCGGTTGGTGCGCACAAGGCTCGGTTAGCGATAACCTTGTCGACTGAATTTCGGTAGATCGTCAGCTATAGATGATCACCTTTGTCATGCTCCCTTAGAGAATCCGCATGCAAACTTTTTTTATCGCGCCCACCGATTTTGGTGTGGGTCTGACCTCCATCAGCCTCGGGCTGGTGCGCACCCTCGAGCGGGCCGGCCTCAAGGTCGGCTTTTTCAAACCGATTGCCCAGCCGCATCCGGGTGATACCGGGCCGGAGCGCTCCACCGAACTGGTGGCGCGCACCCACGGTTTGAAACCGCCGCAACCGCTGGGCCTGGCGCACGTCGAGCGCATGCTCGGCGACGGCCAGCTCGATGAGCTGCTCGAAGAAATCATCACGCTCTATCAGCAAGCGGCCATCGGCAAGGACGTGCTGATCGTCGAAGGCATGGTCCCGACCCGCAGCGCCAGTTACGCCGCGCGGGTCAATCTGCATTTGGCCAAGAGTCTGGATGCCGACGTGATTCTGGTTTCGGCACCGGAAAACGAAGTGCTGACCGAGCTCTCCGGTCGCGTGGAGTTGCAGGCGCAATTGTTCGGCGGGCCGAAAGACCCGAAAGTCCTCGGCGTGATCCTCAACAAGGTCAAGACCGACGAGAGCATGGAGGCCTTCGCCTCGCGCCTCAAGGAGCATTCGCCGTTGCTGCGCAGCGGTGATTTCCGCTTGCTCGGCTGCATCCCGTACCAGCCGGAACTGAACGCGCCGCGCACCCGCGACGTGGCCGATCTGATGGGCGCGCAAATCCTCAATGCCGGCGACTACGAAACCCGGCGCATGACCAAAATCATCATTTGTGCGCGCACCATGCGCAACACCGTGGAGCTGCTCAAGCCCGGCGTGCTGGTGGTGACGCCCGGCGATCGCGACGACATCATCCTCGCCGTCAGCCTCGCCGCCATGAACGGCGTGCCGCTGGCCGGCCTGCTGCTGACCAGCGACACCCTGCCCGACCCGCGCATCATGGACCTGTGCCGTGGCGCCTTGCAGGCCGGTTTGCCGGTGTTGTCGGTGAGCACCGGCTCCTACGACACCGCGAACCAGCTGAACGGTTTGAACAAGGAAATCCCGATCGACGACCGCGAGCGTGCGGAGATCATCACCGACTTCGTCGCCAGCCACCTCGACGCCAACTGGCTGCACCAGCGTTGCGGCACGCCACGGGAAATGCGCCTGTCGCCTGCGGTGTTCCGTTATCAATTGATCCAGCGCGCCCAGGCCGCCAACAAGCGCATCGTGCTGCCCGAAGGCAGTGAGCCGCTGACCGTGCAAGCCGCGGCGATCTGCCAGGCGCGCGGCATTGCCCGTTGTGTGTTGCTGGCAAAACCGGCGGATGTCGAAGCCGTGGCGCGTGCCCACGATATCGAGCTGCCGCCAGGCCTGGAGATTCTCGATCCGGACCTGATTCGCGAACGTTACGTCGAGCCGATGGTTGCGCTGCGCAAGACCAAAAGCCTCAACGCGCCGATGGCCGAGCAGCAACTGGAAGACACCGTGGTGATCGGCACGATGATGCTGGCGCTGGATGAAGTCGACGGCCTGGTGTCCGGCGTCATTCACTCCACCGCCAACACCATCCGCCCGGCCTTGCAGTTGATCAAGACCGCGCCGGGCTGCACCTTGGTGTCGTCGGTGTTCTTCATGCTGTTTCCCGAAGAGGTGCTGGTCTACGGCGACTGCGTGATGAACCCGCACCCGAGCGCCACGGAACTGGCCGAGATCGCCCTGCAAAGTGCGGACTCGGCAGCAGCGTTCGGCATTACGCCGCGCGTGGCGATGATCAGCTACTCCAGCGGTGAATCGGCCAGCGGCGAAGAGGTCGAGAAGGTCCGCGAGGCGACGCTGCTCGCCCACGAGCAACAACATTCGCTGCTGATCGACGGTCCGTTGCAGTACGACGCCGCCGCCAACGAAACCGTTGCCCGGCAACTGGCGCCGAACAGTCAGGTCGCCGGTCGCGCCACGGTGTTCGTGTTCCCCGACCTGAATACCGGCAACACCACGCACAAAGCCGTGCAGCGCAGCGCCGACTGCGTCAGCCTCGGCCCGATGCTGCAAGGCCTGCGCAAACCGGTGAACGACCTGCCGCGTGGCGCGCAAGTCGACGACATCGTGTACACCATCGCGTTGACCGCGATTCAAGCTGCCAACCGACCTCTGGATGTTTAAATGCTGGATTTCCTGCCTGCCGCCGCACGCGGCGTGATTGCATCGTTGTTGCTGGCACTGAATACGATTCTGCTCTGCTCGTTTCTGTTCTGCGTGGCGATTTTCAAGGTGTTGCCGTTTGCCCTCACCCAGCGTTTCACACGCTGGCTGATGAACCATACCCATGAAGCCTGGATCAGCAACAACAAGGCCTGGATGAACCTGGTCCGCCGCACCCGCTGGCACCTCAGCGGCCTTGAAGGGCTGGACTATCAGCACTCGTACCTGATCACCAGCAACCACCAGAGCTGGGTCGACATCATGGTGTTGCAGTACGTGCTCAACCGTCGTATCCAGCCGCTGAAGTTCTTTCTCAAGCAAGAGCTGATCTGGGTGCCGGTGATTGGCCTGGCCTGGTGGACACTGGGCTTTCCGTTCATGAAGCGCTATTCCAAGGCTTACCTGGAAAAGCACCCGGAGAAGAAAGGCAAAGACCTGGAAACCACGCGCAAGACCTGCGCGAAGTTTCGTGATAACCCGGTGGGGATTTTCAATTTCGTCGAAGGCACGCGCTTCACCGAAGGCAAGCATGCGCAGCAGAAATCACCGTTCAAGTATTTGCTCAAACCCAAGGCCGGTGGCATTGCGTTTGTGCTGGACGCCATGGGTGAGCAGCTGGAGTCGATCGTCAACGTGACGATTCACTATCCGGGCGGGCGTCCGGGGTATTGGGATCTGTTATGCGGGAACGTTGCGGACGTGGTGGTGCACTTTCAGGAGTTGAGGATTCCGCCGCAATTTATTGGCAAGAACTACGACCAGGATGGGGAGTATCGGTTGCAGTTTCAGGGGTGGATCAATCAGCTTTGGTTAGACAAGGATGCGTTGTTGACGCAGATGCATCGCGAGTATCCCGCCCGGTAATCAGGTGCCTGTTCCGGCCCCTTCGCGGGCAAGCCTCGCTCCTACGGAATTGCGTCGTTCCCGATGTCGCGGTCACACCCATCCCGTAGGAGCGAGGCTTGCCCGCGAAGGCGGTTTCAGGGACACAAAAAAACCCGCCGATGATCACTCATCGGCGGGTTTTTCATGAGCAGCTAACGCTTAGATCGCGCCATGCTTGCGCAGCAGATCCAGCACTTGCTTGACGCTTTCTTCCAGCGACAGCGACTGGGTGTCGACCACGAGGTCGGCGTCCAGCGGCACGTCGTACGGGAAGGAATCACCCGGAATGTTATCCCCGGCCGCTGCGTACAAGCCTTGCGGATCACGCTCGGCACAAACCGTCGGCGAGGCCTGGACGTAGACCGTCAGCAGACGCTCCTTGCCGATCAGGTCCTTGGCCTGCTCACGCCCTTCTGCACTCGGCGCAACAAACGCAGCGAGGGTCAGCAGACCCGCTTCGTTGAACTGACGCGCAACGTGCGCGGCACGACGCCAGTTCTCGGTACGCCCGGCGCGATCCTGTGGCAGACCTTTGTTCAGGTCGTGACGCAGGTTCTGGCCATCGAGCACAAACACCGCACGGCCCAGGTCGAACAACTTGCGTTCAACCGCATACGCCAGAGTGCTTTTGCCCGCGCCCGACAAGCCGCTGAACAACACGGTGGCCGGCTGTTGGCCGAAACGCTGAGCGCGTTCTTCGGTGGCAACGTGCGCCAGTTTGCCGTGGTGCGTGCTGCTGCCATGCGCCAACGGCTGAGCGATGATCATGCCGGCGGCAACGGTGCCGTTGGTCAAACGGTCGATGACGATGAACGAACCGGTGGTGCGGTTGCTCGCGTAACCGTCCAGCGCGATGGCGGCGTCGAGGCTGATCTTGACGCGACCGATCTCGTTCAACTGCAACGCGCTGGCAGGACCTTCTTCCAGGGTGTTCACGTCAACGCGGTTGACGATGCTGGTGATCGAACCCGGCACGTACGTCGTGGCGCGCTTGATGTCGTATTTCTTGCCCGGCAGCATCGGTTCTTCGGCCATCCACACCAGCATGGCGTCGAAGGCGTCAGTCACTTGCGGCAGGTTGTCGGCGTGCACCAGCAAGTCGCCGCGAGAGATATCGATCTCGTCTTCCATGGTCAGCGTCACCGCTTGACCCGGACCGGCATGCTCCAGCTCACCTTCGAAGGTGACGATGGATTTCACGCGGCTGCTCTTGCCCGACGGCAGCACAACGACTTCATCGCCCTTGTGCACGACGCCGCTGGCCAGGGTGCCGGCAAAACCACGGAAGTTCAGGTTCGGACGGTTGACGTACTGCACCGGGAAACGCAGGTCGGTGTAGTTGCGGTCGCTGGCGATTTCGACGGTTTCGAGAATTTCCATCAGCGACTGGCCGGTGTACCACGGCGAGCGCTCGGACTTGTTCACCACGTTGTCGCCCTTCAGCGCCGACATCGGCACGAAGGCCATGGTGGTCGGCTTGAACGCGATGCCTTCGGCGAACTTCAGGTAATCGGCCTTGATCGACTCGAACACGCTTTCGTCGAAGCCATTGAGGTCCATCTTGTTGATGGCGACCACGATGTGCTTGATGCCCAGCAACGAGGCGATGAAGCTGTGGCGACGGGTCTGGGTCTGCACGCCGTAGCGGGCGTCGACCAGGATGATCGCCAGGTCACAGGTGGATGCACCGGTGGCCATGTTGCGGGTGTACTGCTCATGGCCAGGGGTGTCGGCAATGATGAATTTGCGCTTGGCGGTGGAGAAGTAGCGGTAAGCGACATCGATGGTGATGCCCTGCTCACGCTCGGCCTGCAGGCCGTCGACCAGCAATGCCAGGTCGATGTCTTCGCCAGTGGTGCCGACTTTTTTCGAGTCGCGGGTAATGGCTTCCAGGTGATCTTCGTAGATCATCTTGGAGTCGTGCAGCAGGCGCCCGATCAGGGTGCTCTTGCCGTCGTCGACGTTGCCACAGGTCAGAAAGCGCAGCATTTCCTTGCGTTCGTGCTGGCCCAGGTAGGCGAGGATGTCCTCGCTGATCAAATCAGATGCGTGCGACATGACAACCCCTTAGAAATAACCCTGACGTTTCTTTTCTTCCATCGAGCCTGCGCCATCGTGATCGATGACCCGGCCCTGGCGTTCGGAAGTTCGCGTCAGGAGCATTTCCTGAATGATGTCGGTCAGGCTGGTGGCCTCGGACTCGACCGCACCGGTCAGCGGGTAGTCACCCAGTGTACGGAAACGGACTTTCTTCTTGACGATGCGCGCCTTGTCTTCGTCGCTCAGGTGATTGAGCAGGCGTTCGTCGTCGATCATGATCCAGGTGCCATTCATCTCGATGACGTCGCGCTCGGCGGCGAAATACAGCGGCACAATCGGGATGCCTTCGAGGTAGATGTACTGCCAGATGTCCAGTTCGGTCCAGTTCGACAATGGGAAAACGCGGATCGATTCGCCCTTGTTGACGTTGCCGTTGTAGACGTTCCACAGCTCTGGACGCTGGTTTTTCGGGTCCCAGCGGTGCTTGGTGTCGCGGAAGGAATACACGCGCTCTTTGGCGCGGGACTTCTCTTCGTCGCGGCGAGCGCCACCGAAAGCGGCGTCGAAACCGTACTTGTCGAGCGCCTGTTTCAGGCCCTCGGTTTTCATGATGTCGGTATGCTTGGCGCTACCGTGGGTCAGCGGGTTGATGCCCTGGGCCACGCCATCGGGGTTCACGTGCACCAGCAGGTCCAGGCCGAGTTCTTCGACCATGCGGTCGCGGAATTCGTACATTTCCTTGAACTTCCACCGGGTGTCGACGTGCATCACCGGGAACGGCAATTTGCCCGGGAAGAATGCCTTGCGCGCAAGGTGCAGCATCACGGCGGAATCTTTACCGACGGAGTACAGCATCACCGGGTTATCGAACTCGGCGGCGACCTCGCGGATGATGTGGATGCTTTCGGCCTCCAGCTGTTTCAGATGCGTCAGTTTGTCGACCATGGCTACTCACGAAAACGATCTTATGGACGGCCAGCGGGCCGTGTTCGAGCGGGGAATCCTAGCACAGCGACCTCTTCTAATCAGGCCGCGAGCTAGATCGAAAGGGTATATGAATATACCCCCTCGTTTGGGCCCAGGGACCTTGTAGGAGCGAGGCTTGCC
>NZ_JAGYFX010000158.1:0-9129 GCF_019946615.1 Pseudomonas sp. BF-R-01 | reverse complement strand
CCTACAGGTTTATGCCAACCCACAATCCCGGAGCATCCCTGCGATCTGTAGGAGCTGGCTTGCCGGCGATGGCGGCCGTGAGATCGCCATCGCCAGCAAGCCGGGCTCCTACTTTGCGTTGAGGTTCAGCGTCGGCGTCTCATCGAAGAAATTCCACGGCTTCAACAGCACATGCACCCACTCGGTCGGCATGATCGGCCATTCCTCCGCACGGGCGATGTGCGTGGTGCCGGTGGTCAGCCAGACCACGTCATCGCTGTTTTCGATGGACTGGTTGTCGTGGGTGAACTGCCCAAGCCCCGCATCCTTGTCCGAGCGGTTCGGGTATTTGCCTTCCGGATACTTCTCTTCCGGGTTGTAGCGCGTCACCCACAGCTGTTTGTCCATGAAACTCAGGCGGTGATAGAGCCATTCGTCCTTGCCGAAATTGGCACCCTTGGCCACCGGGTGCGTACCGCCGGCATACGGAATCAACTGATAGGAAACCGGGTTGCCGACTTTGTTTTCCTTGCTGGTATTGGTCAGCAGGCGAACAGTCGACGGGTCGAATTTCTGCGCGGCTTGCTGCTCGGTGCCGACGACTTTGGTTTCGGTCTGCATCGTGCTGGTGCGCGGTCCGCCACGGTCGTTCGGGGCAACCACCGGGTTCACTTCCACCAGCGAGTTGTTCTCACCGTCCACGTCCATGTCCAGGCGGAAGTTGTAGATGTGCTGGTGCGTGGTGCCGACGATGTTGTGGTCCAGCAGCGTGCCGTAGCGCGTGTCTTCCTTGGCCGTGGCTTCGTGCATGGTTTTCGATTTCACGCCCTTGACCGCTTCGATGCCGGTGGCGCCGGCGTCGATGCCAATGGTGCCGTTTTGCTGGAAGACCCAGTCGAAAATGTAGTCGTAGTTGCCGACGGTGCTGATCCAGCGCACCACCAGTTCACGACGCTCGGTGCTGAGGTTGGGCTGGCCCATTTCCTGGTGTTTGTATTCCGGGCCGGCGTAGCGCTCGAACACCGCCATGGCGCGGGGAATCGAAGTCGGGGCGCCGGTGTAGTCGGCAATGGTGGCGTCCAGCAGCACCGCGTTTTCCGGAGCATCTTTACCGCGCGCAATCGGCGAGGTCAGCGTGCCCATGCCGTAATCGCCCGAGTCGAGATAAGCCTTGAAGTACCAGCCGCCATCCGGATCGCCGTAAGGCACGATCATGCCGCCCAGCGAGCCTTCGTACATGATTTTGCGTTTCTTGCCCTTGTCGTCATAAGTGACGGTGGACAGGATCGGGCCGACCCGCGAGTCGAGGCGAACGTGGAAGTCCCAGTTCTGCCAGTGAATGCTGTTGCCGGAGATGGTGTAGTTTTTGCCTTCGGGCTCGATGATTTCCAGCGGCTTGACCGACGTGCCCTTACGCCCGCGTCCGTCGTACGGCGTCGATTTCATCGGCACCGGAATGACCGCATCGTCTTCGATCTTGATCAGTTTCTTCTGCTCCAGATCGACAATCGCCACCAGCCCCTCGATCGGGTGCGCCCAGTAGTTGCCGTCACCGGTATTCAGATAGCTGACGATTTTCAGCAGACGCTTGTCCTGCGCCAGCCCGTCCTTGCCGTCGAAGTAACCGACCGTCAACGGCGTGGCCACCACCTTCTTCACATCGCTGATACCGCGTTTGGTCAGTGCCTGCGCATACTCGGGGCTCGCTTCAATCGCCGATTGCACCGTCGCGAAGTCATCCAGCAGGACCATGCCGTGGGCGCCTTCGATCGGCTTCCACGATTTGAGCGTCTTGCTGTCGAGATCGACCAGGCCTTCAACCACATGCTTGCCGTCGAGCACCACAATGTTGGCCTGGCGCGGTTGGGCGACGTTTTGCCCGCTGTAGACGAAATTCCACACCTGATCCTTCGGCGGCTCGTTGACCGAAACTTCCGTGAAGCGGAAACCGGGTTTGTAGTGCTCCGATTGCTTGATGATTTCGACAGCGGTCTTGATCTCATCCGCGCTCAGCGGGTTGAGCGGGTTAGGGCGCGTCTCGACGACAAAGGTCTTGTCCAGGCCGGACTGGAACACCTGATTGATGAAGTCCTTGGACATGAAAGCGGTCTTGCCCTTGAACACCACCGGCACACTCAGCTCCATCCGTTTGCCGTTGAGCATGGCGACCTTGCTGCCCGGTTTGACCTTGAGATAAACGCCGTCCTTGGCAATCACGAACAGGTCGGCGTAGTCGTCCCATTTCACCGTGGCCCCAAACTCCTCAAGGCCCGCTTGCAGCGGCACCATCTCGGCGTGCCCGCCATGGGCCTGAGCGGTGCCCGCCCAGTAAGGCAGGCCAAGCGTGCCAAGGCTGATGGCCAGCGCGAGGCGGGCGAGGGGTTTTCTTTTCAGTGAGGCAAAGGAGGTGAACATGTCTGAATTCCTGGACGAACGCCGGTGACTGGCATGACTGCACTTTGCTACAGCTTGTGGCTGGCTTCTTTTGGATGCCTGCCAGAATCCTTTGGCTGTGTGCCTAAATCAACTTTTCTCGTTGACGAGTGGTGGCGAGTTGGCTGTCTGGAATCCATTGCTTCCGGTTAATAGGAAGCATTACTATTCACGCCCCGTCATCACAGCACACCGCAATGACCCCCAAGTTGCCCCGCAGACACGGCTTTTTCGAGCATTACGAAGAGTTGGTTGGCACCTGGACCCGTCGCCTGAGAAATCGTCAGCAGGCCGAGGATCTGGCCCACGACACCTTCGTGCGGGTGCTTGAGTCCGATTCGGCGGCGGTGCAGCAACCCCGGGCGTATTTGCACCAGACTGCGCGCAACATCGCGGTGGATGGTTATCGGCGTGAGGATCGGCGGGGCGCCATGGAGTCGGAGGCGATTGATCACAGTGTGTCGTCGTCCGGCGACCCGGAGCATTTCATGCATGCGATCCAGTTGGCTGATTCCATTGAACGGGCGCTCACCGAGTTGCCGGTCAACTGTCGCAAGGTTTTTGTTTGGCAGAAGATCGAAGGGCTGACCCAGGCTGAAATCGCCGAACGCCTGGGACTGTCCAAGAACATGGTGGAAAAGTATATGATCCGCACCCTGCGGCATCTGCGCGACCGCCTCGACGGTTTGCAACCATGATCGGCCGTGCACTCTCATCCCCAGCCAAACAGGAACTTCCATGATGGATACTCGTGATTGCGCGTGCGGGCAAACGACGGTTCGCGATGAGGCGGCGCAGTGGTTTGTGCGTTTGCAGGAGCCGGCCATTGACGTCGAAGAGCGCCAGCGTTTCGAGCACTGGCTGAACGAGCACCCTCAGCACCGCGACGAATTTCAGTTGCTTCAGGGCCTGTGGACAGCCGCCGACCTGGTGCCGCGTGCGCGACTGCAAGCCTTGTGCGAAACCCCGCCGGCGCGCACCAAACGTCGGCCGCTGGTGCGTTATGCGGTGGCGGCCAGTGTGGTGGCCGTGGCGCTGGGCCTGGGCCTGTTCAGCGGTTTGAATCAACCGGCGCCATACACCGCCGAGTATTCGACGACGTTGGGCGAGCGTCGCCAGGTGGCGCTGCCGGACGGTTCGGTGATCGACCTGAACAGCCGCAGTCGTCTTCAGGTGCGCTTTGAAAAAGGCCAGCGCGGCATCGAGTTGACGCAAGGCGAGGCAATGTTCAGCGTCGCCCACGACAGCGATCGGCCATTCGTGGTCGAGGCTGGCAGCGGCAAGGTCACGGTCACCGGCACGCGCTTCGATGTGCGTCGCGGCGCTCGTGACACCCGGGTCGTGGTGGAGCAGGGCACGGTCAGGGTTCAGGGGCACGGCGCGGCGGACAATGAGTTCGTCAACCTTACCGCTGGCCTGGGAACGCGCATTGATGCCCAGGGCAAAGTGGCCGCGGCCTATGCGGTCAACCCTGCGGAACTGACGGCCTGGCGCAACGGCAAACTGGTGTTCAACAACGCCAGCCTGGCCGAAGTGGCCGAGGAAGTATCGCGTTATCGGGACAAGCCACTCACCGTCGGCAACGACACAGTGGGCAATCTGCGCCTGACCAGCGTGTTCAAATCCGACAACACCGACGCGCTGCTCAAGGCCTTGCCGACCATCTTGCCGGTGGCCGTGCGCACCCTCGATGACGGCAGTCAGGAAATAATTTCAAAATAAATTCAGGTTTTTTTCGAGTTGATCGTCTTCCTGTCCAACTGCAACTGGTTTGCATTAACAGGCGCACACTCTTGCGATCCACAGGACTACGTTCGACGTGAAAAAAACCACCGCTAAAAACAACAACTCCCTTTGGTTGCCGCTGGCCCTTGCGCTGGCGGTCAACGCTGCGCTGCCCCAGGCCTTTGCCGCCGATGCCATTCACATCCCGGCGCAACCCTTGGGTCAGGCGCTGAGCGAGCTCGGCCAGCAAACCTCGTTGCAGGTTTTTTTCAGTCCTGAACTGGTCGCCGGCAAACAGGCCCCGGCGGTGGATGGCAACCTTTCGCCGGAACAGGCCTTGCGCCAATTGCTGCAGGGCAGCGGTCTCGAGTATCAGATCGACGAAGGTTCGGTGACCCTGACGCCGGCTCCATCGCCGACTTCCGCTGCCAATGGCCCGCTGGAACTGGGCGTGACTGACATCAAGGTCGTCGGTGACTGGCTCGGTGACGCCGATGCCGCCGTGGTGCAGAACCACCCCGGCGCCCGCACGGTGATTCGCCGCGAAGCCATGGTCGAGCAAGGCGCGATGAACGTCGGCGACGTGTTGAAGCGTGTGCCCGGTGTGCAAGTGCAAGAAGCCAACGGCACTGGCGGCAGCGATATCTCCCTGAACGTCGGCGTACGCGGCCTGACCTCGCGCCTGTCGCCACGCTCCACGGTGCTGATCGACGGCGTGCCGGCCGCGTTCGCGCCGTATGGCCAGCCGCAGCTGTCCATGGCACCGATTTCATCGGGTAACCTCGACAGCATCGACGTGGTACGCGGTGCCGGTTCCGTGCGCTACGGGCCGCAGAACGTTGGCGGTGTGATCAACTTCGTGACCCGCGCAATCCCGGAAAAAGCCTCCGCCGAAATCGGCACCACCCTGGAAACCTCCAAGCACGGTGGCTGGAAGCACATCGATACGGCGTTTGCCGGCGGTACGGCGGACAACGGCATTGGCGTGGCGCTGTTGTACTCGGGCGTGAACGGCAACGGTTACCGTGAGCGCAACAACGGCAACGACATCGACGACGTGTTGCTCAAGACCCACTGGGCGCCGACCGATGTCGACGACTTCAGCCTCAACCTGCATTACTACGATGCCAGCGCCGACATGCCCGGCGGCCTGACTCAGGCGCAGTACGACGCCAATCCGTTTCAGTCCGACCGCAACAACGACAACTTCAGCGGGCGCCGCAAGGACGTCTCGTTCAAGTGGGCGCGGCAGATCGATGACCGTACTCAGGCGGAAGTGCTGACGTACTACTCCGACAGCTTCCGTGGCAGCAACATCGCCGCCCGCGACCAGAAGACTATCGGCTCGTTCCCGCGTACCTATTACACCTTCGGTATCGAACCGCGGGTGTCCCATGTGTTCGACGTGGGCCCGACCACCCAGGAGGTCAGCGTCGGTTATCGCTACCTCAAGGAAGGCATGCACGAACAGGCGACCCGTCTGGAGCTGAACAAGAGCAACGAGCCCGTCGTGACCAAGGCCTCGGACGGCCATGTGTACCAGGACCGCACCGGCGGCACGGAAGCCAACTCCGTTTACCTCGACGACAAGATCGACGTCGGCAACTGGACGATTACACCCGGTATCCGTTTCGAGCACATCAGCACCGACTGGCATGAGCGCCCCGGACGCGATGCCGATGGCAAGCGTGTGACGGAGAAGAACCGCAGCATCGAAAGCAACGAGCCGCTGCCGGCCTTGAGCGTGATGTATCACATTTCCGATGCCTGGAAACTGTTCGCCAACTACGAGACTTCGTTCGGCAGCCTGCAGTATTTCCAGCTCGGTCAGGGCGGTACGGGTGACAGCACCGCCAACGGTCTGGAGCCGGAAAAAGCCAAGACCTACGAGCTCGGCACGCGCTACAACGATGATGTGTGGGGCGGCGAAGTGACGCTGTTCTACATCGACTTCGATAAAGAGTTGCAGTACATCAGCAACGATGCGGGCTGGACCAACCTCGGCGCAACCACGCACCAAGGCGTTGAAGCATCGGTGCATTACGACATGGCGGCACTGGACCCTCGGCTCGACGGCCTGAGCGCCAACGCCGGTTTCACCTACACACGTGCCGTGTATGAAGGGGAGATTCCAGGCTTCAAGGGCCGTGACCTGCCGTTCTATTCGCGCCAGGTCGCGACTGCCGGCTTGCGATATGACATCGACCGCTGGACCTACAACGTCGATGCGTTTGCCCAGTCCAAACAACGTTCGCCGGGCGTTGCCGTGAATTCCAACGGCAGCTTCACCAACAACTACATCACCGAAGGCACTGCCGACGGTCAGTACGGCGACATTCCCGGTTACGTCACCTGGAACGTGCGGGGCGGTTATGACTTCGGCGCGCAGCTATCGAACCTGAAAGTCGGCGCCGGGGTGAAAAACATCTTCGACAAGCAGTACTTCACCCGCTCCAGCGACAACAACTCGGGCATGTACGTCGGCGCACCGCGCACGTTCTTCGTGCAGGCCAGCGTCGGGTTCTGATAGACCGAGTCGCCTGCATCGCCGGCAAGCCGGCTCCTACAAGATCGCCGGCGTGCACAGAATCTGTGTTCGCTGGAGATCCCTGTAGGAGCGAGGCTTGCCCGCGAAGATGGCTGTCCAGTCGATAGAAATGGCGCCTGACCCACCGCTTTCGCGGGCAAGTCGGATCGCCGCACCGCTCGCTCCTACAGTTGTTTCGCACATAGATAGTGTGTGCACTGACGATCCTTGTAGGAGCTGGCTTGCCGGCGATGCTTTTCAGGCCTTCAACACCTTTCCGCCAATGGCAACCGCCACCAGCAGCACCGCCATCAGCCCAAAGGCAAAACTCAAACTGCTGCCGTGGGCGATGAACCCGATCACCGCCGGCCCCGCCAGAATCCCCGCGTAACCCAGCGTCGTAATCGCCGGCACGGCAATGCTTTCAGGCATGACCGTCTGCTTGCCCACGGCGGTGTACAGCACCGGCACGATATTCGAGCAGCCCGCGCCCAGCAGTGCATAACCCACCAGCGCCATCTCCCAGCTCGGTGCAAACGTCGCCAGAAACAGGCCGGTAGCGGCCGTCAGCCCACCGAACACGATCACCCGTGTCGCGCCGAGGCGCCGGACGATCTTGTCACCGGTCAAGCGCCCGGCCGTCATGGTCAGCGCAAACGCCGCATAACCCAATCCCGCATAGGCCGTGTCGATCCCGCGTTCCTGCGCCAGGAACACCGCGCTCCAGTCCAGTGCCGCGCCCTCGGCAAGGAACACGATGAAACACATCCCGCCGATAAACAGCACGATGCCGTGGGGAATGGCAAAGGCCGGCCCGGAACTTTCGCTGCCATATGGCAGCAAGTGCGGCGCGGCTTTGCACAGTGCGATCAGCAGCAGCACGATCACCACCAGCATCGCCCCCAACGGAGAAACCCCGAAGCCGAGCAGGGCACTGACGCCCGCTGCCCCGACAATCCCGCCGAGGCTGAACAGCCCGTGGAAACCCGACATCATGGTTTTGCCGCTAGCGCGCTCGACGATCACCGCTTGCAGGTTTACCGTCGAATCCACCGTGCCGAGGCCCGCGCCGAACATGAACAAGGCCGCAATCAGCGCCGGGATCGAGGACACCGTCGCCAACAGCGGCAGCGCCACACAGATCAACAACGTACCGCCCGTCAGCACGCGTCGGCAGCCGAAACGCGTGGCCAGCAGCCCTGCCATCGGCATCGCCAGAATCGAGCCCACCCCCAGGCACAACAGCAGCAAGCCGAGGGTGCCTTCATCCAGCCCGGCCCGGGCCTTGGCGTAAGGCACCAGCGGCGCCCACGCGGCAATCCCGAAACCGGCGATGAAAAAGGCAATGCGCGTGGACATCTGTTCCAGGCGTCCGGGCACGAAAGTGGTGGGCGTGTTGAGGTTGGTCATATCGATCCTTGGCAAAAAACGTCGCGTCCCCAAGGGACAGTGACTCACCCATGAGGTTCGATCAGCGTCCGGACGGTTTCGCGGTCAGGCAGGGTGACATCCTTGCACAGCCCGTCGCGGTTTCGCGATATGTTGCACGCCTGTGATGTTTACACGGGAGGCGCCATGACGCCGTTCTACGATGCTCGAGGCAATATCTACGCGGTAGTGGCGCCGGATGCAGTGCGCCGCGCAGGGATCGATTTACCTGAACAGGCCAGTCTGGCGGCGCAAACCCGCACGACCTGGGCATTGTCGGCCATCGAGGCGTTCTGTGCCTGGGCGCCGGGCGCGCAACCGCCCGGCAGCAAGGACCATCGCTGCGACGGTCTGCTGGTCGGCCCGTTTCAAACGTCGCCGCCGTTCGATCTGTTGATCGTCAATACCGACGGCACCCTGGCCGAGCGCAGTGGCAACGGGCTGACGATTCTCTCCCAGGCGCTCAGCGATCAAGGACTGTTTCCGGAAAACGCGGCGTGTGTGCTCAGGGTTCATCACGACAAGGCCGACACGCCTTCGCCTGGTGAAACATCGGTGAACCGCGCGCAGGTCGAGGGTGTGCAGGGTTTCTGGCTGGATCTGGGCAAACCGGCGTTCGGACCCGAGGCGGTCAGTGCTCAAGGGGTGACCGATGTGGCATTCAACGGTCGTGAGCTCAGCCACGTTCAATCGTTGTCGGCGCTGGATCCTGCCTGGTCGCGCAGCCAGTTCGTGCGGGTCGGCAATCCGCATTGCGTAACCCTTGTGGACGATGCCGAGGCATTGCCGGCCAATGAGCAGATGCGCGAAGCGCGATTGTCCGAAGGGTTGACGCGCATTGCCTACGCGATGCCGACCGGGGCAGGGCGCCCGTGCCCGGCGGGGGTTAATTTGCAATGGGCGATGCGCGAGTCAGCGGGGAAAATTGCTGCTCGGGTGTTTGAACGTGGGGAAGGGCCGACGGCGTCGTCCGGTACCAGTGCGAGCGCGGTGGCGTGTGCGGCTTGGCGGGTGGGTTGGGTGGAGGCGGGTGAGGT
>NZ_JAGYFX010000157.1:0-9269 GCF_019946615.1 Pseudomonas sp. BF-R-01 | reverse complement strand
CAACATCACACTCGAACAGCAGTTTTAAGGCCCCACCCGTCGGCAAAAGTCTGGATAAATCGCATCAAGGTCGCTATCGGGACAATGCAGGCGGTTTAAGTTGGCAAGATTGACTCACCCACCCTCACCCCCGCCTTGGGGGAACACGGTCATATTTATGTCATGTCAGGTCCGCAAGCTCGGACCTGTCCGCCAACAACAGGTTGATAACAACAAGGACGACCACATGCCCACACAAAACCCGCACCGTAACCTCGGTTTGTGCACCTCCAGCAAGGTCTACAACGCCCTGACCGAACTCAAGCACCTGGAAGGTCATCGCAGCGCCAAATTTCTTTCGCTGCTGGCCGAAAACCTTGTGCGAAAAGGCCTGCTCAACGAACAGGAAGTGGTCCACATGCTGGACCTGGTGGTCGACTGACCGACAGACGGTCGTTTGCACCCGCTGGCGTCAATGTCGACTATCGAAAGCGATGATTGTTCGTTCGCGCGGCGGCCCCGTAAGGTAGCTCCATAGATTGATGGAGGTACTTATGTCCCAGGTTCAAATCATGTCCGTTATTGGCAGCGCCGTTCCCGCCTCGCTTAGAGAGCTAGGATTGCTCGCCTGTTGGTATCTGGTCCAGGACGGTGAACAAATCAGCGGTCCGCTCCCATCGCTGACCGCCGCCAAGGCACTGTCACAGAGCTTCGACGCTGGCCGACTCAGCGCTTAAGGCAACTGCACCCGCGGTTTGGTTTCCATGAAAATCGCCCAGCTCGACATAAACAGCGCGGCGATCAACGGTCCGATGACAAAGCCATTGAGCCCGAAAATCGCCAGGCCGCCGAGGGTCGAGATGAGGATCAGATAGTCCGGCATCTTCGTGTCCTTGCCCACCAGGATCGGACGCAGCACGTTGTCCACCAGGCCAATCACAAACACCCCGAACAGCCCCAGCACCACGCCCTGCCAGATCGCCCCGCTGAACAGGAAAAATGCGGCCACCGGCGCCCAGACAATCCCTGCGCCAACCGCCGGCAACAGCGACAGAAACGCCATCAACACCGCCCAGAGCAACGAGCTCGGGATGTCCAGAAACCAGAAAATAAAACCGCCCAATGCGCCTTGAGTGATCGCCACAAAAAGGTTGCCCTTCACCGTGGCACGCACCACGCGGTTGAACTTGAGCTGCAAACGGCGTTTCTGGTGTTCTTCCAGCGGCACGGCGGCGCGCACTTTGCGCGCCAGTTCTGCTCCGTCGCGCAAAAAGAAGAACAACAGGTACAGCATGATGAAAAAACCCACCACGAAATCAAACGTACCCTGACCGAAACTGAAGGCTTTGTTGGCGATGAACTCATTGCCCGTCACCGCACTCTTGATGATTTTCTCCCGCAGCCCCTCCAGCTCACCGATCCCGGCGCGATCGAGCAAGTGCTGGAAGTACGGAGGCAGGCTGTGTTTGAAATGCGTGATGTACCCCGCGATGTCCAGCTCGCCGCTTTCGATGCTCTTGTAAAGCGCCGCCCCTTCCTGGACCAGCAGAATACTGAGGATGATCACCGGCAGGATCGCAATGACCATGCAGATGCTCAACGTCAGCATTGACGTCAGGTTGCGCTCCCAGCCGAACTTCAGTTGCAGTCGCCGCTGCAACGGCGCGAAGAGAATGCCGAGGATCACCGCCCAGAACACCGCGCCGTAGAACGGCAGCAAAATCCAGATAAACGCGGCGGTCACCACCCCCAGCAAAATCACCAGTGATTTGTCTTGTACCTTCTCTTCGTTCATGTCCGATCCATGTCAGTCCGCAGGGCACAGGCCCTTGTAGCAAGAGCCGTACTGATGCTTAGTCCGCCACGGTTCGCGCGAGTGCCATCCGTTTGTTCATCAAGCATAGATCCAGATCAATGAATGCCACGGGCATGCCGATTATCCTCGCCGGCTTTTGCGATCGACCCGCCCATGACCCTTTTCACACCTGAGCTGCTCGCCCCCGCCGGCACCCTGAAAAACATGCGTTATGCCTTCGCCTATGGCGCCGACGCGGTGTACGCCGGCCAGCCGCGCTACAGCCTGCGGGTGCGCAACAACGAGTTCGATCACGCCAACCTGGCGCTCGGCATTCGCGAGGCCCAGGCACAGGGCAAGCGCTTTTACGTGGTGGTAAACATCGCCCCGCACAACGCCAAACTCAAAACCTTCCTCAAGGACCTGGAGCCGGTGATTGCCATGGCACCGGACGCGCTGATCATGTCCGATCCGGGCCTGATCATGCTGGTGCGTCGGCACTTTCCGCAGATGCCGATCCACCTGTCGGTGCAAGCCAACACGGTCAACTGGGCGAGTGTCGAGTTCTGGCAACAACAAGGCTTGAGCCGGATCATCCTGTCGCGGGAACTGTCCCTGGAAGAAATCGCCGAAATCCGCCAGCAAGTGCCCGCCATGGAGCTGGAAGTGTTCGTCCACGGCGCGTTGTGCATGGCCTATTCCGGCCGCTGCCTGCTGTCGGGCTACATGAACAAACGCGATGCCAATCAGGGCAGTTGCACCAATGCCTGTCGCTGGAAGTACTCGGCGCAAGAAGCCACGGAAAATCTGCTCGGCGACATCGTGCAGACCTTCCAGCCCGAACCGACGCTGGGAATTGGCGCGCCCACCGATCAAGTGTTCCTGTTGCAGGAAGCCAACCGTCCCGACGAACTGATGCCGGCCTTCGAAGACGAACACGGCACCTACATCATGAACGCCAAGGACCTGCGCGCCGTGCAGCACGTCGAGCGCCTGACGCAAATGGGCGTGCATTCGCTGAAAATCGAAGGCCGGACCAAATCTCACTTTTACTGCGCGCGCACCACTCAGGTTTACCGCCGGGCGATCGACGATGCGGTGGCCGGTCGCGACTTCGACCGGGGCCTGATGACCGATCTGGAATCCCTCGCCCAGCGCGGTTACACCGAAGGTTTTCTGCGTCGTCACGTGCATGACGAATATCAGAATTATCAGAACGGCAGCTCAGTGTCGGAGCGACAGCAATTTGTCGGTGAATTGACCGGCGAGCGGCGCGACCGGCTGGCGGAAGTCAAAGTGAAGAACCGTTTTGGCCTGGGCGATCACATGGAACTGATGACGCCCAAGGGCAACTTCCACTTCGATTTGCATCAGTTGCAGAACGTCAAAGGCCAACCCATCGATGTGGCGCCGGGGGATGGGCACACCGTGTACCTGCCGATACCGGATGCGGTGGATTTGCGCTTCGGGTTGTTGATGCGGGATGTGCGCGAGATGTGATCTTCGATCAACATCGCTATCCCCAAAACACCGCATCCCCTGTCACACCGCTATTGCTGATACACCGCTTTCTTTTGAACACCGCGCCCCCTGTAGGAGCTGGCTTGCCAGCGATGAGGCCCTTCAAATTTTCACCGCAGCTAAGGCCGCCATCGCTGGCAAGCCAGCTCCCACAGGTTCGCGGTGTTTCGGATAGCGGTGGTGATCTCAGGTGAACTCCTCGCGCAACATCGCCACAAACGCTTCTCGCGCTGGATGAACCCCGGCGTTTTCATGCCAGTAAAACAGGTTGTCGATGGCGGTCAGCTCAGGGAACTCATACCCCGCGCACCCCGCGCCTTTGGCGTACTGATCGAACACCCCTTTGGGCACCAGCGCGACCCCCGCCCCCGCGCTGACGCACCCGACAATCGCGCCGTAACTCGCCAGGCTGACAATCGGCAGCGCCTGCCCCTGGCGCAACAACCAATGTTCCAGCGCCGCACGGTAAGGACACCCCTGGGGCCACATGAACACGGTCTTGTCCTGCAAATCGGCGATCTCGCGCACCGGCCCCAGCGACGTCGAGGCAATCAGCAGCAGCTCCTCGCGGTACATCGGCGTGCGCTTGAGTTGTGAGCGCTCGACATCCACCGCGACGATTGCGCCGTCGAGCCGGTGGTTGGCAGTGTCATCGAGCAATTGGCCCCACGTGCCGGTGGTCAGCTCCAGCGCGACCGCCGGATAGCGCTTGTGGAACTTGGCGAGCAAACGCGGCAAGCGACCGGTGGCCGACGATTCGATGGCGCCGATGCGCAACGGGCCGGACGGCTCGGCGGCGGGGTCGACCGCCCGCTTGGCTTCAGCCGTCATGGCGAGAATCTTCGAGGCGTAGGCCAGAAAAGTCTGCCCCGACGGACTGATGCGCAACCCTCTGCCTTCGCGGATAAACAACGCGACGCCCAGCTCCGCTTCCAGCGACTTGATCCGTGCCGTGATGTTCGACGGCACGCAATGCAACAGCTCGGCCGCCCGGGCGATGCTGCCGACGTCAGCCACGGTCTTGAACATGCGAATCTGAGCCAGCTCCATACATCACCCAAAGTGAACGGTTAGCGCAGTATAAGTCAGTTGTGGCGAACGGTCCGCATTCTGATACTCGAAGCATCCGCCCACAGGTGCCCGACCATGAAAGCGCTCTCAACCGCCACCCCTCCCCTCAAAATCATCCTGGCCATGGCCTTCGTCGTCGCGTGCTGGGGCTATTCCCCGACCGGTATTCACATCGGCTTGCAAGCCTATGATCCCGGGCATCTGGCATTGCTGCGGTTTCTGCTGGCGTCGGTGTTCATGGCGCTGGTCGCGGTGTTCAAAGGCATCAGCCTGCCGACCCTTCGCGATTTGCCGCTGCTGTTCGGCCTCGGCTTTTTTGCGGTGAGCCTGCATCACGTGGCGATCAATTTTGGTCAGCAAGGGGTCAGCGCCGGTGCGTCCAGCGTGCTCGCGCAATCGACGCCCTTGTTCAGCACGCTGCTGGCGCGCTTCGTGTTCAAAGACCAGGTGAGCGCGTGGCGCTGGGGCTGTGTTTTTCTGGGATTGATCGGCGTGGTGATTGTGGTGGCGGGCGATCGCGGACTGGGCAGCATCGACGCCCATGGCCTGTTGATTCTGCTGGCGGCGGTGTCCTGGAGTTTTTACTTCGCGTTACAGAAACATCACTCCGGGCGTTACGACGGGCTGACACTGGTCTGCTACACGGTGTGGTCGGGGACCGCGTTGTTACTGGTTTATCTGCCGGGGTTGGCGGCACAAGCGGTCAACGCGCCGATGCAGGTGCAACTGGCAGTGCTGGCGCTGGGCATTTTTCCGAGCGCGCTCGCCTACCTGGCCTGGGCATTTGTGTTGACTCACGTTGATTTGAGCCGGGCGACGATGACGCTGTATCTGGTGCCGCCGACGGCCATGGCGATTGCCTCGTTTGGCTTGGGGGAACGGCCGACGGTGATGATCGTTGTCGGGGGGATGGTGGTGCTGGTCAGTGTGCTGGCGTTGAATTTGGAGCGGCGGCTTGTGGCGATTCGGGTGGCGGGTGTTTGATGGGTGTTTTGTGGTGATGGAGCTGGCGCCTTCGCCGGCAAGCCGGCTCCTACAGGGGATCGCGGTTCGGATCGGTGCCAGCCGGATTTCGCGAAGGCGGTTAATCGCGATCCGCCAGAAACCGGTCCCGGCTGTTGGTCAGGTGCAGCCACATT
Organism: Pseudomonas sp. BF-R-01; assembly: GCF_019946615.1. Taxonomy (NCBI): domain Bacteria; kingdom Pseudomonadati; phylum Pseudomonadota; class Gammaproteobacteria; order Pseudomonadales; family Pseudomonadaceae; genus Pseudomonas; species Pseudomonas sp. BF-R-01. The sequence goes on along the minus strand of NZ_JAGYFX010000157.1, from coordinate 3,764 downwards.
GCCGCCCGCGCCGCGTCCGCATCCTGACGCTTGATCGCGTTGAGAATCGCCTCGTGTTCCAGATTGGCCAACTGCCCCAGCTTGCTCAAATCCGCCGCGCCACGTTCAGCCGCGTTGACGCGGGTGCGGGGGATCATCGCGCTGCCCAGGTGCTGCATGATTTCCGTGAAGCAGACATTGCCAGTGGCCTCGGCGATCAGCAGATGGAAACGCCTGTCGGCTTCGACGCAGCTGTCGTTGTTGGCGAGCAGGCTTTGGTAATCGTCCAGCGCTTCGCGCATCTGTGCCAATTGCGGGTCCGTGCGCCGAATCGCCGCCAACGCAGCGGCCTGGGTTTCGAGGCCCAGGCGCAACTCCAGGATGCTGCGCACGCCCAGCGCGGTATCGACATTCAGTCGTAGCCCCTGCTCCGGTGCGCGCTCGATGACAAACGTGCCGATGCCGTGCCGGGTTTCCACCAGCCCCGACGCCTGCAACTTCGAGATCGCCTCGCGCACCACGGTGCGACTGACCCCGTGCTCCTGAACGATGCTGTTCTCCGACGGCAGCTTGTCCCCCGGCAGCATCTGGCCGAGCAGGATGCTCTGGGTCAGTTTCGCGACCAGGTCATGGGCCAGGTTGTGAGTGCGCTTGCGGGCAGGCGCGTCGAGGTCATCTTGCATGGCAATCATCCGAAAGCAGGGCTAAGCGGATCGTAGCACTGCGGTCGAACGGTTTCTCAAGAAAACCGCCCCCGACTTGTATGACAACACTCAACAAAACAGACATCCAAGACAAAAACCAAGCGTACAAACACCCCTAAACTGAATAAAAAATGACCTTAACCATACTATTTTGTTGAGCATTACCTCTTGCAGGATAAAAAAATGTAGTTGTATGATGTCTAGCAACAACGCCACACCTGCAACACCCCGCATAAAAATAATCAGTGGGAGAAAACCAAGTGAATACATCCGTACCCGGGATGCACGACGGTGCCGATTCGGTCCTGAAGTCCGCCATCTCGAAAGTGAAACGCCACGTTCTGCCGCTGTTCGTCATCATGTTCATCGTCAACTACATCGACCGCGTGAACATCGGCTTCGTCCGCGCCCACATGGAACATGACCTGGGCATTGGTGCTGCCGCCTACGGCCTCGGTGCCGGCCTGTTCTTCATCGGCTACGCGCTGTTCGAAGTCCCCTCCAACATCCTCCTGCAAAAAGTCGGCGCACGAATCTGGCTGACCCGCATCATGCTGACCTGGGGCCTGGTGGCCGCCTGCATGGCGTTCATCCAGAACGAAACCCACTTCTACATCCTGCGATTCCTGTTGGGCGTGGCTGAGGCCGGCTTCTTCCCCGGGGTGATTTATTACTTCACGCGCTGGTTACCCGGAGTAGAACGCGGCAAGGCCATCGCGATCTTCCTCAGCGGCTCAGCCATTGCCTCGCTGATCTCCGGCCCGTTGTCCGGTCTGCTCCTGCAAATCAGCGGGTTCGGCATGCACGGCTGGCAATGGATGTATTTCATTGAAGGCATGTTCTCGGTCGGGCTGTGCGTATTCGTCTGGTTCTGGCTCGACTCCAAACCCCACGACGCCAAATGGCTGAGCCGCGATGAGCAAGACGCGCTGGTCAAAGCCATCGATGACGAACAACTGGCCCGCGAAGCCGCGACGCCGATCAAACCGTCGCTGGGCACGCTGCTCAAGGATCGCCAGATCATCCTGTTCTGCCTGATCTACTTCTTCATCCAGCTGACCATTTACGCCGCGACCTTCTGGCTGCCGAGCATCATCAAGAAGATGGGCGACCTCAGCGACGTTCAGGTCGGGCTGTTCAACTCGATCCCGTGGTTGCTGTCGATTGTCGGCATGTACGCCTTCGCGTCGCTCTCGACAAAATGGAAACACCAGCAAGCCTGGGTCGCCGCTGCCCTGCTGATCGCTGCAGCGGGGATGTTCATGTCCACCACCGGCGGACCGGTCTTCGCTTTCGTGGCGATCTGCTTCGCTGCACTGGGATTCAAATCGGCTTCTTCGCTGTTCTGGCCAATTCCCCAGGCATACCTGGATGCACGAATCGCCGCTGGCGTGATCGCGCTGATCAACTCGGTGGGCAACCTCGGCGGCTTCGTCGCGCCGACCACCTTCGGCCTTCTGGAACAACACACCGGCTCGATTCAAGGCGGGCTGTACGGCCTCGCCGCGACCTCGATCATCGCCGCGATCATCGTCTTCGCTGCACGCAACACACCGAAAACCGCACCGGCCGTTGCGCTGGGCAAACCAACGCCCAACCACGCCTGATCGCTGCTATTTAAGGACAAGAACATGAACCAACAAGACACCGCAAAAGCCCCGATCATCACCAGCATGCAAGTGGTTCCGGTGGCCGGTCACGATGGCATGCTGCTCAACCTGAGCGGCGCCCATGGCCCGTTTTTCACCCGCAACATCGTGATCCTCAAGGACAACGCCGGGCACACCGGCGTCGGTGAAGTGCCGGGGGGCGAGCGCATTCGCCAGACTCTGGAAGATGCGCGCAGCCTGGTGGTCGGCAGCCCGATCGGCACCTATCAGAGGATTCTCAACCAGGTGCGCCAGACCTTCGCCGACCGCGATGCCGGTGGGCGCGGCTTGCAGACGTTCGACCTGCGCATCACCATTCACGCGGTGACTGGCCTGGAAGCGGCGCTGCTCGATTTGCTCGGCCAGCACCTGGACGTGCCCGTCGCAGCGCTGCTCGGCGAAGGCCAGCAACGCGACGAAGTGAAGATGCTCGGTTATCTGTTTTATGTCGGTGATCGCAACGCCACCGATCTGGCTTACCGCAGCGAACCGGACGCCGACAACGACTGGTTCCGCGTACGCCACGAGAAAGCCATGACCGCCGATGCCGTAGTGCGCCTGGCAGAAGCCGCCCACGCCCGTTACGGGTTCAAGGACTTCAAGCTCAAGGGCGGCGTGCTCAGTGGCGACGAAGAAATCGAAGCGGTCACCGCGCTGGCCGAACGCTTTCCCGACGCACGCATCACCCTTGATCCGAATGGCGCCTGGTCGCTGAAAGAAGCGATCCGTTTGTGCCGCGATCAGCATCACGTCCTCGCTTACGCCGAAGACCCGTGCGGTGCGGAAAACGGTTATTCAGGCCGGGAAGTCATGGCCGAATTCCGCCGTGCTACGGGCCTGAAAACCGCGACCAACATGATCGCCACCGACTGGCGGGAAATGGGTCACGCGATCCAGCTGCAATCGGTGGACATCCCGCTGGCCGACCCGCACTTCTGGACGATGCAGGGTTCGGTTCGCGTGGCGCAGATGTGCCACGAATGGGGCCTGACCTGGGGCTCGCACTCCAACAACCACTTCGATATTTCCCTGGCGATGTTCACCCACGTCGCGGCCGCCGCACCGGGCGAAATCACCGCCATCGACACCCACTGGATCTGGCAGGACGGCCAGCGCCTGACCAAAGCGCCGCTGCAAATCGTCGACGGTTGCGTGCAAGTGCCGAAGAAACCGGGGCTCGGGGTTGAACTGGACATGGACCAACTGGCCAAGGCCCATGAGCTGTACAAAGGCATGGGGCTGGGTGCGCGGGATGACAGCGTGGCGATGCAGTTTCTGATTCCGGGATGGAAATTCGATAACAAGCGGCCAAGCCTGGTGCGTTAAAACCCTGGAGAACACCGCATCCCCCTGTAGGAGCAGAGCTTGCTCGCGAAGGCGGTCTCTCAGTCACGTCGATGCAAGATCTGCCGCCGCCTTCGCGAGCAAGCTC
>NZ_JAGYFX010000156.1:0-9309 GCF_019946615.1 Pseudomonas sp. BF-R-01 | reverse complement strand
TGTAGGAGCGAGCCTGCTCGCGATGGTGTGTCACTCAACCTTATGTGGCTGACACATCATCGCGAGCAGGCTCGCTCCTACAGGGATTCAGGTGATTTCCGTTCAGCGACTCAAGCGATCGGGATCAGCGGATCTGCTGCGGCCCATGCGGTTGCACGATCAGCTGCCGGCGGGTAGATCCACACGGTGTTGATCTGCGTCTTCAGGTTCTTGCCTTCCTGTTTCACCAGTTTGACCTGACGGTCCCAGCCCTCGGTGTACACCGCACCCCAGGCACCCAGGTCCAGGCAGGTGACGTATTTGGGTTGGCTGTACGGCGTCGGGTCCACGCCCAGGATCTGCGCGGCAACGTTATTGCCGGCGTGACGCCCCAATACGATGGCGTGTTGGCAGGTCATCAACGCATAGTTGCCGATGTCGTCGGACGCGGCATAAGCCACATCGCCGGTGGCAAAGATATCGTCCTGACCGATGACTTTCAGGTGGCTGTCCACGTGCAGGCGGCCCAGGTGATCGCGTTCGGCAGGGATCTGCTCGGTCAGCGAACTGGCGCGCACGCCGGTGGTCCAGACCACGGTTTTGGCCTCGATACGCTGGCCGTCGCTCAAAGAGACACCGTTGGCATCAACGGAAAGGACCGAAGCCTTCAAGTGCCATTTCACGCCGGTTTCAATACTGGCCTCTTCGATCGACTTGGCGATTTCAGCCCCCATCGACCCGCCAATTTTCTCGCCACGATCGACAATGATCACCTCGACGTCGGCCTGATCGCCCAAAATGGCACGCAGACGTGCGGTCATCTCGGTCGCCGTTTCAATCCCGGTGAAGCCGCCGCCGGCCACCACCACGGTGTTGCGGGCTTTGCTTTCCGGCAGGCTGGCCAGGGATTTCAGATGGTTTTCCAGGCGCACGGCTTGTTCGATCTGGTCGACATCGAACGCATGTTCAGCCACGCCGGCGGTCGCCGGAATCGCCAGACGGCTGCCGGTGGCCAGAACGAGTTTGTCGTAGCTGCACACCTGTTTCGCACCCGAGGCGTCGACATAACCCACGCGTTTTTGCCCGACGTCGATGGTTTCTGCGGCGCCCTTGATGAACTTCACTCCCACCGCATCGAACAGCTCGCCAATCGGCGCGGCCAGTTGGTGCGCGTTCGGCTCATAGAACCGCGGACGCACGCGCAGCTCGGCCTGCGGGGCCAGGACGGTGACTTCTACGTCGTTGTGACCATGAATGTCGAACAGACGTGTGGCGCTCAAAGCCGTCCACATGCCACCGAAACCTGCGCCGATTACCAGAATGTGCTGTTTCATCTTTAACTCCGTGAGAAGGCCGATCAATGAATTCGTAGAGGTCGTGCGCTTGCCAGTGCCGACCGAACAACTACGACTGTATTGATCCTAGTTAATTAACGCAATCGGTTTTTTCTGATGGTTGCCATCGAAAGGTTCGATGGCTCGACCGAGAGAGCCTTTACCCACGCACAAGGGGTAATGCACAGAGAGATGTGCCGACGGGATTCGTTGCCTGCCTAACCTTCAGCTGCTAACATTTGCGACAAGATTAGTCGGAGATCCAAATGTCTCTTTACAGCGCTGGCGTTGAGTACGGCATTCATTGCCTGATTTTCCTGGTGGGCAATTGCGGCGACACCCGTGAGGCGAGCGTGCGTGACCTCGCAGAACTGCAGGGCGTGCCGCTGGACTACCTGGCGAAAATTTTCACCAAACTGGCCAAGGCAAAACTGGTGGTCGCCACTGAAGGCGTGCGCGGCGGATTCAAGCTGGCCCGGCCCTCCGACGAAATCAGCGTGCTCGATATCGTCAATGCCATCGACGGCCAAAAGCTGATTTTCGATTGCCGGGAAATTCGCGGGCGTTGCGCCCTGTTCGAAGGTTCCGCCCCGGATTGGGCGGTGTCAGGCCATTGCTCGGTCCATGCGGTCATGATGACGGCGCAGAAACGCATGGAAGATGCCCTCGCCCAGCAGACCATCCTGGATCTCGCCAGGAAAGTCGGGCGAAAGGCGCCCTCGGAGTTCAGTGCTCAGGTTGATAACTGGATGAGTGATCGCCGGGACAAGAAAAGCGCTGCCCCGGCCGCTGACGAGCAGACCATTGTGGTTACCAACATTTGACGCCATCGCCGGCAAGCCGGCTCCTACAAGGGCACCGCAATCCCCTGTAGGAGCCGGCTTGCCGGCGATGGCGATCTATCAAACGCCGCTATAACTCGCGACCAAGTCTTACAAACAGTCCCGAACCGCCTGACGCAGTGCGCCTGACTTGGCCCATGGCGGCCCTTGATACAGCGAAACCCGGCTGCCGTCTTTCGATTTCACGATATCCAGAATTTCGTCGGCCGTGATGATGCTCGGCGCCTTGATCCGGTAGCCATTGGAAATCGGCGTTTGAGTCGTATTGGAAATCTCTTTCTGCCACGCCGGCAATACGCAGGCGGCATACTCCTTCGGCGCCTTCTCACTGTATTTGCTGACATTCGGCTCACCCGGCACCAGCGACGCAGGCAAGGAACACCCCGCCAGTAACGCCACCACGACTCCCGCAATCAACGTCCGCATGACGCCCCCCTATTCAAAAAAAAGGAAATGTAGCGCGTCGTCTTGCAGACATCCATTCATTGAGCCTTTCTCAGCGTTTTTCGGTGCTCTGGCCGGGATGCGCAGCGGGCCGTTCGTTCAGGAAAGTCATCCATCGTTCATACGCTTCGTGCTGCCATTGAGTGACCCGCTCCCATTCCGGGCCGCTGAGTTGATGAGCGGAAATCAGCTTCATCATCTCCGTGGTCGCTGCGTCCAGATCGACCATCAGCTCATGCGCGTGAACCCTGAAGTCATCGGTCGTCGTCATTTGAAATTGCCTCGCCCCGGCGGAAATTCGCCACTTCAATACGACAGCAAATCTTTTCGCTCGCGTGCATCTTCCCGACCAAAGGCAGCATTGGCAGTTCGGACGAACAAAACGCCCTGTCCAGGGAAATGGGACTAAAATTTCGTAGCAGAGGTTTTCTGGAGATCGTCATGTGGCTCAACGAATCTGAAAACGAACTTCGACGTGACCTGCAAAGCGTTGCATCGGACCTGAGGTGGTCGGCGGTGGAGCTTCTACGCTTGGCAGATCAGTTAAAGCTGTCTGGCAATGATGTCGATGCGCAGGCGGTGCTGAGGCTGTGCGACCTGTTTCAGGGCGACGAACAGCGATTGGCAGGCTATGCCGAAGAAGTGAAAGCCAAGGCCATCAGTCGCAACAAAGCTCACTGAACAGGAGCGCGGCCATGAACAAGCCTTTATTCGCGCTGGTTGTCGTACTGGCAGCGCTGGCGGGCTGCAGCACTGAATCACGCCTCTATGGCGACCTCCCGTTGGTCGCCAAAGTCGAGACCGGAATGAGCAAGGATCAGGTCGAGCAGATCGGCGGGCCGCCTCACACCATCACCGAACGCACGGCTGTGCCTGGCACTTGCTATGACTACAAGCTGACGAAAGCCGGCCATCAACAAGCGTACAACGTCAGTTTCGATAACCGGGGCAAGGTCGACCACACCAGCTTCATCACCTGTGCGGAATGGAGCCGCCTGCAAACAAAAGCCAGGGAGTCTTCCCATAGCACCGGCGGCGGTGGCGGCGGTTACTGAGCCGAAATGAAAAGCCCCGGAAAAAACCGGGGCTCGAAGCGTTTTACTTGACCGTCGTCTGGTTGCTTGCCGGCCTTTTGGCCCGGGATTTGTAACCGGGAAGTGCCGCGGCAAAGGCCAGTGCCTCTTCCCGGCTGGCAAAAGCGCCCAGTTGGTCACCTTGGGTGCACACCCGCCATGGGCCATTGCTCACGCTAAGTACGTCATAACCGTTCATGTGCATCTTATTCAGCATCGGAACGCTCATAAGTCACCTCCATTTTCGGTACTGATGTCCAGGATTGACCTGCCTACCTTACACCCGCCCTTTGCCGAGGTGCCGACCAGACGTCGCGACAGGATTCCGCCATTCGGTTGCACTTTCAGCCCCTGTGAGACCTCTAACCAGCCAAGAGGCCCGTGCAGCCTTGGGCGGCCTGAATATTGCATTTTTATTACTGTTTTATGACAGCAAGCACTCAGGTAACACATGAAAGTACGCGCAACCGTTATTTGTGAGCAGGACCGGCACGTTCTCCTGGTGCGCAAGCCAAGGTGTCGCTGGACGTTGCCCGGCGGAAAGGTCGAGCCCGGAGAAACCGCGGCAGGCGCCGCCATGCGCGAACTTCAGGAAGAGACCGGGCTTGGGGTCGACGACATGCTGTACCTGATGCAACTGGAAACGGGTGGCACCCGACACCACGTTTACGAGGCGTCGGTACTCAACTCGTCTGAAGCCCGGCCGCAAAACGAAATTTTCGATTGCCTGTGGTATCCGCTGGACGCCGTGCAGAACCTGAACACCAGCGACGCCACGCTGCGAATCGTCAGAGCGTTTCAGCGTCGCCTGTAAGGCAGGTCAGGCCTTGGCCACTGCCGTTGCCGCCTTGTCGATAAACGCCGCCACTTCGACCGGCATCGAGGCAAGGGACGCGTGACTGGCGTGCAACGTCAGGATCTCTTTGGCGTTCAACCGCCCCGCCATCCACTGCTGGTTTTGCGGCGCGATCATCCGGTCGTCGGTCGACACCTGATACCACGACGGTTTGCTCTTCCACGCCACCGTAGTGATCGCATCGCCAAACGTGCCGGCCAAGGGGGCTTTTTGGGTGATGCCCATGACCAATCCTTCGGCTGCGGGCAGGTCCTGACAGAAGCTTTCGTGGTAAAGCTCCGGTTTGACCCACAAATAACCATCACTGTCGGGGGCCAGGTTCGCTGCGGCAGCGGGCGGATGCCGTTGAGTGATGGCGCCGGGACTTTCACCTGCATCCGGCGCGAACGCGGCGATGTACACCAGACCCACGACATTCGCTTGATCGCCGGCCTCAGTGATGACCGCACCGCCATAGGAATGCCCCACCAACAGCACCGGCCCCGCCTCTTGCGCGACCATTTTGCGCGTGCGCTCGGCATCATCGGCCAACGACGTGAGCGGCATCTCGACCGCGCGGATGCGGGTGTAGCCCTTTTTCAGCAGTTCGGCGATAACCTTGTTCCAGTGGGCGGCACCGCCCCAAAAACCATGGACCAGCACGATCGTGGGTTTTTCACTCATCACGTTGACTCCGTTTGATGGGGTTGTTGGCGAACGCTGTCAGCCCTGGTCGCCACCACCCACCGGCATGATCATGCCGGTGATATAGGACGCTTCGTCGCTGGCCAGAAACAGAATAGCGCCTGCCTGCTCATCCAGCGTGCCATAGCGCTTCATCAAACTGCTGTCGAGCGTCTGGTCGACGATCTGCTGGTACCACACTTTTTCTTCGGCGCTCTGTTCGGCGCTGTTGCGCGGAATCACTCGCGGCGGCGCTTCAGTGCCACCGGGCGCCGTGGCATTGACCCGCACGCCACGACCGGCGGTTTCGAACGCCAGGCACGCGGTCAGCGCATTCACCCCGCCCTTCGCCGCACCGTACGGCACACGGTTGATGCTGCGCGTGGCGATGGACGAGACGTTGACGATGGCGCCGCTGCCCTGCTCCAGCATGAACGGCAGCGCGGCATGGCAGCACCATAACGTCGGGAACAGAGAGCGGCGGACTTCGGCCTCGATCTGCTCGGCTTCGTAGTGTTCGAACGGTTTGGCCCAGATCGTCCCGCCGACATTGTTGATGAGGATGTCGAGACGACCGAAGCGCTCGACGGCGGTTTGCATCACCCGGTTGCATTCGCCGTACTGCTCAAGATCGGCAGTCAGCGCGAGCACCTGGCTGTCCTTCCCCAATTGCTGCTGCACTTCAAACACCAGCTCGGAGCGGTCGACCAGAATCAAGCGCGCCCCTTCCGCCGCCATGCGTTCGGCAACACGCCGGCCGATGCCTTGGGCGGCACCGGTGATCAACGCGACTTTTTCGTGAAATCTGTTCATACCTGCCTCGAATCTAAAATAGCTCTCGACCTGTAGGAGCTGGCTTGCCAGCGATGGACGCACAGGCACCGCATTAATCCTGTAAAAACGCGTTATCGTTAACGTCCATCGCTGGCAAGCCAGCTCCTACAGGGGGACGTGGTCACACAGGGTTATGCCGCGCTGGCAGCGAATTTTTCGTAGTAGAAATTCACCGGCGCAATGCCTTGCTCGCGAATGTACTGGCTGACCGCCTCGACCATCGGCGGCGGGCCGCACAGGTAGACATCGACGTCGCCCTCGTTCAAGTGTTTGGGCTCGATGTGCTGGGTCACGTAGCCCTTGAGCGGGTGCTGGCTGTCGGGGCTGGCCACGCAGGCGCTGAAGCTGAAATTCGGGATTCGTGCGGCGAAGGCTTCCAGCCGATCCATTTCCACCAGGTCGAAATCGTTGGTCACGCCGTAGATCAGATGCAGCGGATGTTCACTGCCCTGCTCGGCGATTTTTTCCAGCATCGCGGTGAATGGCGCAAGCCCCGTACCACCGGCCAGCAGCAACAACGGCCGACGGATGTCGCGCAGATAAAAACTGCCCAGCGGCCCGGCCAGGCTCATGCTGTCGCCGGCCTTTGCCATACCGGTGAGGAAGCTGCTCATCAAACCACCAGGCACATTGCGAATCAGGAAACTGACCTCGCCATCACGCTGCAACGAGCTGAACGAATAAGCGCGGGTCTGCTCGCTGCCGGGAACCCCGAGGTTCACGTACTGCCCCGGCAGGAACGCCAGTTTGCTCAGTGCATCGCCCTTGATCGACAACGCGATGGTGCTGTCGGACAGCTGGCGCACGGCGCTGATAGTCGCTTCAAAACTGGCCTGCTGGGTGCGGCAGACTTCCGAGGAGGCCGGCACCCGCACCACGCAATCGCTCTGGGCGCGCATCTGGCAGGTCAGGACAAAACCCTGTTCGGCTTCCTCCGCCGTAAGCGCGTCCTCGATGTATTCCTCGCCCAGGTCGTAACGGCCGGCTTCGGCGAAACACTTGCACGTGCCACAGGCGCCGTCGCGGCAATCCAGCGGAATGTTGATGCCTTGGCGGTACGCGGCGTCGGCCACGGTTTCGCCGGCGTTGGCGTCGATGAAACGGGTGACGCCGTCTTCGAAATTAAATGCGATGGAATGAGTCATGACGGCCGCCTCACAGGTGGTAAACATCGATGACCTGACGAACGTAGTCGTTCTTCAGGATCACTTTCTTGGCCTTGATCAGCGGGTTTTCGCCGCGCATATCGAGGGTGTAGAAACTGCTGCCGAAATAGCTGTCGACGGTCTTGTAGCGAAAGCTCAAGGTGTGCCAGTTGAAGCGCACCTTGCACAGGCCGTCCGCCTGTTCCAGCAGCTCGATGTTGCTGATGTTGTGCGAGGTGCGGGTGTCCGGCACGGTGGCGCTGGAACGCTCGGTCTTGATGCGGAAGATGCGGTCTTCCAGACCCGTGCGGTTGCCGTACCAGATCAGCGAGATTTCCCGTTGCGGGTCTTCAGTCAGTTCGTCGTTGTCGTCCCAGGACGGCATCCAGAACGTCGCATCCGTGGCGTACAACTCCAGCCATTCGTCCCATTGCCGATCATCGAGGTAACGCGCTTCGCGGTAGAGGAAGTCGCGCACGGTTTCATAGGTGATGGTCATTACACGGTCTCCACGGCAATCAGCTTCGATTGCTCGGCAGCCAGAGCCTTGAGCATGGTTTGCTGCCAATACTTGTGCTGCAACACGAACAGGCCTTCGTCCTCGGTGCGCACACCGCTGAGCAACGGATGCAGGTCAATTTCCTTCGCCGCCTCATCGGCGCCTTCGACCCAGTGCTCGGCGCCACGGGACATGTCGTTCCAGGCGGTCACGCTGCCCTGGTAGCCGGTCTGGCAGGAGCGAAACTCTTCCAGATCGTCCGGGGTGGCCATGCCGCTGACGTTGAAGAAATCCTCGTACTGACGAATCCGGCTCGAACGGGCGTGATCGCTTTCGCCTTTGGGGGCGATGCAGTAAATGGTGATTTCCGTGCGGTTGACCGAGATCGGCCGGGCGATGCGGATCTGCGAGCTGAACTGGTCCATCAGGTACACGTTCGGGTACAGGCACAGGTTGCGCGAGTTTTCGATCATCCAGTCGGCGCGGGCCTTGCCGAAGTCCTTGGCCAGCTCATCGCGACGTTCGTACAGCGGACGGTCCTCAGGGTTGGCCCAACGGGTCCAGAGCAGCATGTGGCCTTTGTCGAACGAGTAGAAACCACCGCCCTGCTTGGCCCAGCTGCCAGCGCTCATGGTCGGGTTGGTGTCGCCGGCCTCGCGCTGTTTGCGCTGGTTCTGGGTGGCGGCATAGTTCCAGTGCACCGAGCTGACGTGGTAACCGTCGGCGCCGTTTTCGGCGGTGAGTTTCCAGTTGCCTTCGTAGATGTAGCTGGACGAACCGCGCAGCACTTCCAGGCCGTCGGCGGACTGGTCGACGATCATGTCGATGATCTTCGCCGACTCGCCCAAATGCTCAACCAGCGGCACCACGTCAGCCTTGAGGCTGCCGAACAGGAAGCCGCGATAGGATTCGAAACGGGCGACTTTGGTCAGGTCGTGGGAGCCTTCGCAGTTGAAGCTCGCCGGGTAGCCGGCCGCTGCCGGGTCTTTGACCTTCAGCAGTTTGCCGGAGTTGTTGAAGGTCCAGCCATGAAACGGGCAGGTGTACGAGCTTTTGCTGCCGGACTTGTGTCGGCAAAGCATCGCGCCACGGTGACTGCAGGCGTTGATAAAGGCGTTCAGCTCACCGTCCTTGTTGCGCGCGATGAAGATCGACTGGCGCCCCATGGTGGTGGTGTAGAAATCGTTTTTGTTGGGGATCTGGCTTTCGTGCGCCAGGTACAGCCAGTTGCCTTCGAAGATGTGTTCCATCTCAAGGTCGAACAGCCGTGGGTCGGTGAACATCTCGCGCTTGCAGCGGTAGATGCCTTGTTCTGGATCGTCCTCAAGCAGGGATTGAAGATATTCGGGTCGCAGGGTCATGGCCGCCGCCTCCATTGTTATTGTTCAGGCAAGGCTCATGCTAGGACGGGGCAATGGGGTGGACTATCCGCTGGGTGCAGACCTTTATCCGTTTAGTGCAAAGACCGATGTAGGAGCCGGCTTGCCGGCGATCGACGCAACGCGGTGTGCCAGACACACCACCATTCTGTAGGAGCCGGCTTGCTGGCGATTCAGGCGATGCGGCGTGTCCTGTCCCTTATACACATCTGACGCTGCCGACGACGGAGAGAGTGTAGATATCCGCGGGCGCCGTATCAT
>NZ_JAGYFX010000155.1:0-9441 GCF_019946615.1 Pseudomonas sp. BF-R-01 | reverse complement strand
CCCCGGACCCGCCGCTGATTTCTGACTGACACCGCCCCTGTAGGAGCCGGCTTGCCGGCTCCTACAGGGTTTCGTGTTGCCTGGCTGATTTTGCACAACGCTCAAACCACATCCCGACTTTTAAGATTGACCCGGCAACTTTATTTCGTTTGCCCGGCACCACTGCTCGCGGCTTAGATAAAAAGAAGCATCCCTTCTTCAGAGTCGGTCATCCATGAGCAGCGAAACCATCAGCCGGTCGATCAACATCGTGCACCCCGTCACGCTCAGCCACGGCAAAAATGCCGAGGTCTGGGACACCGAGGGCAAACGCTACATCGACTTTGTCGGCGGCATCGGCGTGTTGAACCTCGGCCATTGCCACCCGCGCATCGTCGAGGCCATCCGCGAACAAGCCACCCGGTTGACGCACTACGCGTTCAACGCCGCCCCGCACGTGCCTTACCTCGAACTCATGGAGCGTCTGGCCGCGTTCATCCCGGTGGACTACCCGGTCAGCGGCATGCTCACCAACAGCGGCGCGGAAGCGGCGGAAAACGCCCTGAAGATCGTCCGGGGTGCGACCGGTCGCACGGCCGTCATCGCTTTCGACGGCGCCTTCCACGGGCGCACCCTCGCCACTCTCAACCTCAATGGCAAAGTCGCGCCTTACAAGCAGAAGGTCGGCGTGTTGCCTGGTCCGGTGTTCCACTTGCCCTACCCGAGCAAGGACAACAGCGTGACCTGCGCCGAAGCGTTGAAGGCGATGGATCGGCTGTTCAGCGTCGAGATCGATGTCGACGACGTGGCGTGCTTTATCGTCGAGCCTGTGCAGGGTGAAGCCGGTTTCCTGGCGATGGATGTCGAGTTCGCTCAGGCCTTGCGCAAGTTCTGTGATGAAAAGAACATCCTGCTGATCGCCGATGAAATCCAGTCCGGCTTCGGCCGCACCGGCCAGCGGTTTGCGTTCTCGCGACTGGGCATCGAGCCGGACCTGATCCTGCTGGCCAAAAGCATTGCCGGCGGTATGCCGCTGGGCGCGGTAGTCGGGCGCAAGTCGCTGCTCGACACCTTGCCCAAGGGCGGACTGGGCGGCACTTATTCGGGCAATCCGATCGCCTGCGCCGCTGCGTTGGCGACGTTGGATGAAATGACCGACGCCAACCTGCACGCCTGGGGTTCGCAGCAGGAAGAAGCGATCGTCAGCCGCTACGAAGCCTGGCGAGCCAACAAGGTTTCCCCTTATCTCGGACGCCTGACCGGTGTCGGCGCCATGCGCGGCATCGAACTGGCCAACGCCGACGGCACACCCGCCCCGGCGCAGCTGACACAACTGTTGGCCCTGGCCCGTGAAGCGGGGTTGCTGCTGATGCCTAGCGGCAAGTCGCGGCACATCATCCGGCTGCTGGCGCCGTTGACCACGGAGGCGGCGGTGCTGGAAGAAGGCCTCGACATCCTGGAAGCGTGCCTGAAAAAGCTGACCTGATCACTGAACCCATGTGGGAGCGAGCCTGCTCGCGATGGAAGACAGGGCACCGCGTGGCGTCAGGTTGCCAGCGTTATCGTTGACGTCCTTCGCGAGCAGGCTCGCTCCCACAATGAAATGTGATCAGCCATGGAATCGTGGACAAAAAAAACCGGCCGAAGCCGGTTTTTTTTTCATTTCAACAGAATCAGAACGAAGCGTTCTGCAGACCGTCGAGGTAACGCTCGGTGTCCAGTGCCGCCATGCAGCCAGCGCCGGCCGAGGTGATCGCTTGACGGTAAACGTGGTCAGCCACGTCACCGGCGGCGAAGATGCCTTCAACGTTGGTCGCGGTCGCATTGCCTTCACGGCCGCCGTGCACCACCAGGTAACCGTCTTTCAATGTCAGCTGGCCTTCGAACAGCGAGGTGTTCGGGGTGTGGCCGATGGCGATGAACACGCCGTCGACTTTCAGCTCGTCGAAGCTGCCGTCGTTGTTCTTCAGGCGAGCACCGGTCACGCCCATGTTGTCGCCCAGGACTTCGTCCAGGTTCGAGTTCAACTTCAGGATGATCTTGCCTTCGGCAACGCGAGCATTGAGCTTGTCGATCAGGATCTTCTCGGCGCGGAAGGTTTCGCGACGGTGGATCAGGGTCACGGTGCTGGCGATG
This sequence comes from Pseudomonas sp. BF-R-01, assembly GCF_019946615.1. NCBI lineage: Bacteria > Pseudomonadati > Pseudomonadota > Gammaproteobacteria > Pseudomonadales > Pseudomonadaceae > Pseudomonas > Pseudomonas sp. BF-R-01. The sequence continues at coordinate 7,326 of NZ_JAGYFX010000155.1, read as the reverse complement.
TTGGCCAGGTACAGGGCTTCTTCGACAGCGGTGTTACCGCCACCGACCACGGCCACTGGCTTGTTGCGGTAGAAGAAACCGTCGCACGTCGCGCAGGCCGAAACGCCTTTGCCCATGAACGCTTCTTCCGATGGCAGGCCCAGGTAGCGAGCGCTGGCGCCGGTGGCGATGATCAGGGCGTCGCAGGTGTAAGTCGCGCTGTCGCCGGTCAGGGTGTAAGGCTTGGCGGCGAAGTCCACGGCATTGATGTGATCGAAAACGATCTCGGTTTCAAAGCGCTCGGCGTGCTCACGCATCCGCTCCATCAACGCCGGGCCGGTCAGACCGTGGACATCGCCCGGCCAGTTGTCGACTTCGGTGGTGGTGGTCAGTTGACCGCCGGCTTGCATACCGGTGATCAGCAGTGGCTTGAGGTTGGCACGGGCGGCATAGACCGCGGCGCTGTAACCGGCAGGGCCGGAACCGAGAATAATCACTCGCGAATGACGGACTTCAGACATGACCTGCTCCTGTTGACCGGCCCGGAATACCTGGCGCGGAACGCCGGGTTGCCGGCGGGAATAAAAAAGGACCGTTGAAAGCACTTGGGGAAGGCTTGAACTCGACAGTCCTGTAAAAAGATTGGGTGCAGCGTATCGAGGGGGCGAAGATTAAGGAAATACGGTTTAACAATCCAGCTCATAGGCGGTCTCTATCCCGTCACGGCCAATATATAGACGCCTTTGTTACTGTTGATGTCGATGCTGCGACCGCGCTTTCGCCCGTAAGGCAAAGCCGGTAAGGTCGGCGCGTTTCCCTTCTGCTCGGAGCTCGATATGCCCGCCCCTGTTCTGTCCGGCCCGCAATACCTGCGCGAAGGCCTCAAGCTGGTCCTCAGCCCCAGCCTGCGTTTATTCGTGTTGCTGCCGCTGGCAATCAATCTGGTGCTGTTCGTCGGATTGATCTATCTGGCCGGCCATCAATTCAGTCTGTGGGTCGATACGCTGATGCCGTCTCTGCCCAACTGGCTGAGTTTTCTCAGCTACATCCTCTGGCCGATTTTCGTGGTGCTGGTGGTGTTGATGGTGTTCTTCACCTTCACCATGCTCGCCAACGTCATCGCTGCGCCGTTCAACGGTTTTCTCGCGGAGAAAGTCGAAGTGGTGGTGCGCGGCACCGACGACTTCCCGGCTTTCAGCTGGAGTGAACTGATCGCCATGATCCCGCGTACCCTCGCCCGGGAAATGCGCAAACTCGGCTACTTCCTGCCGCGGGCGATCGGGCTGTTCATCCTCTCGTTCATCCCGGTGGTGAACATCATCGCCGCACCGCTGTGGCTACTGTTCGGCGTATGGATGATGGCGATCCAGTACATCGACTACCCGGCGGACAACCACAAGCTGGGCTGGAACGAGATGCTCGCCTGGCTGCGTGAGAAGCGCTGGCAGAGCATGAGCTTCGGCGGGAGTGTTTACCTGGTGCTGCTGATTCCGGTGGTCAATATCCTGATGATGCCGGCGGCAGTGGCCGGCGCGACATTATTCTGGGTGCGAGAGCGTGGAGTAGAAAACCTCACCGCCAAACTTCGTTAGGTACTTGCTTTTCGTTGTTATCCGCGCGCGGCAATAACTGTGCCCAGAATAATCAGGCCAACGCCCATTGATTTCTGGAGTGTCATTGGCTCACTTAGAATCCAACCACTTAAAAGCAAAACGACAACGAAGTTCAAGCTCATAAATGGATAGGCGTGACTAAGATCAAACTTGGTCATCGCCGCCATCCAGGCTAACGATGCTAAAAATCCCGCGGCGAACCCTGAAACAATCGCCGGATCCAAAAACAGCAAAAAAAGAAATTTAATTTTTTGAGTTGTGTCAGAGGGGAATGCACCGTAGTGAGAGATTCGCCATTTAAGAATAAGTTGCCCATAGACGGTCAGCAGGATGGTTGCAAATATATACACATAATCGAATATACGAGCCATCAGCCTCTCTCCAGCACAGCCAGGCCGAAGCCGGTTTTACCATAGCCATTACCGTTATAAAGCATGTACCGACTTCCCTTATGATCAAACACAAACGGGTATTCGATCATCTCGCTATCCCAGCCTTCCGATGAAACATCGATAGCGGCTTCCTCCAGCGCCAATCGCCATTGCTTGCCTTCGTCAGTGGTTGCGTAGCCGATACGATAGGTTTCCCCGGCTCCGCTGCGATAGGAGAACCACATCTCCAATCCACCCAGATGGTTTTTTGCGACGGTTGGGCGCGAAAACGCTTGAGCGACTCCAAGTTCGAAGGGGATTGCCAAGCCGTTACGCTTCCAGTTCTCGCCATCAAGGGAATGCGCCGAGTTGATCACATGAATCATTTCTCCGTTACCCGAATCCCAAGTACGGGTCGATCCATACCACATGTCATACCCGCCGTTTCCGTCTTCACGCACCCACGGGTAAGAAAGGCTTATAGGATCGTCTTTATCAGCGCTCATGAACGGATTTTTGCTATCAAGCGTCAGCGTAGTATCCGCATTGACAACTAACCTGCCGACATCCCCCCTCCAATGCTGATCAATTGGCGCCTGCCACCCCATGAAAAGCATGTATTGCACGCCATCCACCGTGTAGCAGTTACCAATGCTTATACCATCAGCGTAAAAACTGCCTTTCGGTCCGTGTTCCATGAAAGGTGAAGGGTGTTCTTTGATGACTTTTCGTTTTTCAATATCGATATCCACAGCCCCAACGGAGGAGCGGTTATCAGAATCCCGACCACTGAAAAATACCCGAAAGACATCATCGTGCAGATGTACCGGTAACGGGTTGGCGGCATGAGATAATAACTTGGGATGACGCGCATCACCCTCGACAAAAAATAATTGCCCGAGCTTTTTCCATGTCGACTTCATAGTTTTCTCAGCTTGCTGCTGGGAACTTTAGAGCGCTCAGTCGCCGTGCCGATAAAGACACCCTCCTGTTCAGCGTTTGCTAACAGCAGTGCACCTGCACCAACGACGCACTTGTCCTCGACCGTTATATGATCACGAAGAGTCGCATTGACCCCGATAAAACACTGCTCGCCGATATGCACACCACCAGAAACAACTACATGGGATGCGATAAACGTATGATCCTGAATCGTAGAGTGGTGACCAATATGGTTACCGCTCCACAAAGTAATATTATTGCCAATATTAACGAATGGCTGAATGGTATTGTCTTCAAGAATAAAACAATTGTCGCCAATCCGGCCTTCATTGAGCACCGTGGCATGACTGCTTATGTAACTGGCAAGCGTGTAGCCGAGCGCCTTGGCTGCAAGATATTTTTCTTTGCGCACTGCATTGAGCTTCGAGTAGCTCAGGGCAATAAACAGCTCGTGACTGTGCGTTGGGTAGTGCTCGGCTACGTCTTCGAATGCAACGACTGGCAGACCACAGAAAGTAGGCGCCTCGATATAACTACCGTCCACAGTGAAAGCAACAATCTCATAAGCGGAGTCTGTACTAAAATAAAAGTGGGCCAGCTGCGCAATATCGCCAGAGCCGAAAATCACTAATTTTTTTTTCATCACATTTTCCTTACAAGAATAGTGAATTCGTACAACCCATAATCGTGCAGAAGGGCTACATGACGAGAGTAACGCCGCTTGCATATATCAAATAACAGGCAAGGATCGGCGTAGTACAGATCATCTCGCTTCTTATCTTCGTCAGAGTAGGAGGTGAGGCAATTAAAAGAGAACCCCAGACGACTTGTTCGATCCAGAACATCCAGTGTTTTTTCAAGATAGCTCAGCCACTCGTCGTCTGAACGACCCAGGCGAACATTAAAAATACCACTGGCAACGCCATAGTCAGCGACAGAGTCGGGCTCGGACCCGGCAATGAATCGAACACCGGACAGTTTTGCGTAACGCTGTTCGGCGGCCTGAATCATCTCTTTTGAAACATCTATACCAAGATATGAAAATTTCTGAGGCTTGTTATTTAAGTAGTCAACCAGCGCACCGTAGCCACATCCCAGATCATTGACAGTACAGTCCTGCGGGCCATCGATTACTTTGCAGAGTTGCTCGAAACGCAGCGCCTGGCCCTGTTCACCATTCCAGTCCACCCCATTCGGTGTCTCGCCATGCAGTGCAAGCTTGCTCGAGTAATAGCTCGCTACTTCATCAAGGAGCTCAGTTTTGTCGCTGTGCATAAATCTGCCTCACGATAGTGTAGGGGCGCTGTTTTGACTCGGAAAATATCTTGGAAAGATAGATCCCCACGACACCGATAAACGAAATTATCATGCCGCCAAGTAGCCAGATAGAGGCCATGACCGACGTCCAGCCGCTCATTGGCTTTGCGAGAAACATCCAGTGCGCCGTCAAATAAACAATATAAAGTAGTGCAAAAAACGAAATAGACACACCTATATAAAAAATACCAATCAATGGCGCATTGCTGAACGATGTTACCGAATTCACCAATATAGACATTTTTCTTCTGAGTGTATAAGTCGTCTGACTGGTATTGCTCTTTTTGACCGTCTGCGGCTGCTGTTCAAACCCGGTAATATGCCAAAGACCGGCAATAAATACCTCTCGTTCCTTATGGCGCAGTAAAGCGTCCACGTAGCGACGAGTCATTAATCTTGCAGTGACAATATTCTCTGGCAGGGCGAGTCCAGTCAGGGCTTGAAAGAAACGATAGAACCACCGGCCGCTCCATCGCTCAAACCAGCCGCCTTTGCGCTGCTCCTGCACTCCGTAAACAACATCACAGGCGGTCTGATTGATTTGCTGGTCAAAGCTGAGCAAGCACTCCGGCTCTTCTTCCAGATCGCTGTCAATCAGGAATATTTTTTCGCCTTTTGCGTGGGAGAGCCCCGTCATCATGGCCTTATGATGGCCGAAATTACGGGAGAGATCGATAAGTACGACATGATGGTCTCGTTCAGTGAGCGAGATAGCGATATCAAGACTGTTATCGGGAGATCCATCATTCACCAGCAGGATCTCATAATCATCCCCTGCAAGCGTCATCGCGACAGCACTCACGCGCGAATGAAACTCCTCTATGTAAGAGGCTGACTGATAAAGAGTGGCTACGATTGAGAGCTTCATGGAGCAACATGCCTCATTTGGCGATGAGCGTCTTTTCCACAATTAAAAAGCAGGTCAAGGACCGTGACGCCATGGGTAAACTCGCCCCATAACTGCGAATACTCCGGATAACCTGAGTAATCGAACCAGGTTAACTTTATATTCATCGCTTCAAATACAGCTTCATCAACGTAGTCCTTGGCAGATGGCCCGGAGACGTACTCGCTCCCCCCAGCCTGTGCACAAAGATTGGCAAGGCGTTCCGTCTTACCGTCGACCAACTCATAATCCGATGAACGACTAATAACTGTCTTGATTTCCAGGTAATCGCAAATAGCCTGAATAAATCGCTGATTAAGCTCTGAAATATGAGTATAACTTTCATTCAGATAAAGCGGCTCAAGCCATTTTGCAATTTCATTGAAGTGCGGAGCGCGACTGTAATTTTGAACCAGAGACTTCCAATGTGAAGCGGCCCAGTCAACACCATCTATCTCAGTTTCCCTGATCTTCTGATGATATTTTCCTTTCACTAAAACTGGCACGGTCAACCATTGCACACCTTGCGGGGTTTTAATCTGATTACGATTTCGCCAATCACGCCGAGTATATTGCATGTCATCATAGAGAATGAACTCATCCACTGATGCGATCATGTCAAAATACCCTTTCCAAGGGATGTAGTTGGATTGAAGTATCGCGACTTTTTTCAACGCACTGTTCCCTGGCGACGGTGAATCTTCATTGAGAAATGTAATTGTGAAGTAGAACGAGCACTTAGACGCACAGCAATATCACTACACAATTTTTAAGGCTGTCATATTAATCTGCAATGGGGGGAAGCGTCACCCTTTTCATGGTTTTTTGCCTCAGCAAACGCTCGAACGAGTTAACGTTTTGTGGATGCGACGCTAGCCCACGCCCATCCTCAGTCGCCCGGCCAAATGACATTCAATGCTCGTGCGGTCACAAATCCATCATCAAAACGCCACAACGACGACATGGCCCCAACCGACACTGAGGTCATGACGACAGCTCTGCATATCACCCTGATCACCGAAACCTTCCCTCCCGAAATCAACGGCGTGGCCAATACCCTTGGCCGCTTGTGCGACGGTTTGCGCGCGCGCGGGCATCAGGTTGAACTGGTGCGGCCACGCCAGGGTTGCGATCAGCAGCTGGGCAGCGACGATGAATTGCTGCTGTGCCGGGGCTGGCCGCTGCCGGGGTATCCGGGTTTGCAATGGGGTCAGTCGTCGATGCACAAGCTGCTGCGACGCTGGAAGCGCCAGCGCCCGGACGTGCTGTACATCGCCACGGAAGGACCGCTGGGCTTGTCCGCGTTGCGCGCGGCACGGCGCCTGGGGATTTCGGTGGTCAGCGGTTTTCACACCAACTTCCAGCAGTACTCCAATCAGTACGGGCTCGGATTGCTCACGCGCCTGCTGACCCACTACCTGCGCTGGTTTCACAATCGCTCGACCCTGACGCTGGTGCCGAGTGTCAGCCAGCGAATGGAGCTGGAGCGCCGGCATTTCGAGCGGCTGGCATTGCTGTCCCGCGGGGTCGACAGTCAGTTGTTCCACCCGACCAAACGGCTGCAATCGTTGCGTGAGCAATGGGGCCTGAGCGAGAAGGACATCGCAGTCATCCACGTAGGACGCCTGGCACCGGAGAAGAACCTTGGTTTGCTCAAGCGCTGTTTCGACACGTTGAAAGCGACTTATCCACAGCGAATCCTAAAGCTGATCATCGTCGGTGACGGTCCGCAACGAGTGGCTCTGGAACAGGAACTGCCCGAAGCGATTTTCTGTGGCACTCAGCGCGGCGAGGCCCTGGCCAGCCACTATGCGTCAGGGGATGTGTTTTTGTTTCCGAGCATGACCGAAACCTTCGGCAATGTGGTGCTTGAGGCACTCGCGTCAGGGTTGGGCGTGGTGGCCTACGATCAGGCTGCGGCGGCGCAGCATATTCGCCATGGCTACAACGGCGTGCTGGCGATGCCGGGGGATGAGGAAGCGTTCAGCGATGCCGCGGTGTGGCTGTTGGAGAAGCGCGAAACCTTGCGATGCGTAAGGCTCAATGCGCGCCAGCATGCGAGTCGGCAGGGTTGGGCAGCGATTATCGAGCAGTTCGAGGGGCAGTTGCGGGGGGCTTGTTCGCAGGAACAGGTTTTGCCTGATGTGGCTTTGTTGCCTTAAAAGCTTCGCGGGCAAGCCTCGCTCCTACAGGGACTTGCGTTCCGGCACATACCCTG
>NZ_JAGYFX010000154.1:0-10025 GCF_019946615.1 Pseudomonas sp. BF-R-01 | reverse complement strand
ATCGATCATGAAGAAATAACCGCCCCCCGTGTAGGCGCGAGGCTTGCCCGCGAAGGGGTCATCGAGCCCGCCAAAAGCTTCGCGGGCAAGCCTCGCTCCTACAAGGGTTGTTGGCGTATCAGGATTCAGGCGAATACTTCGCACATCTGCAGCACCGAGCAATCGACCTGGAACGGTCCGAAGAAATCGCCTTGGCGTTTGATCGGTGGATTACCGGCCAGCAGGCCCATGGCCTTTTCGGTTTCGATGCTGCGAGCGAGGTTGTGATTGGCTTCGATAGCGCGAGCCACGGAACCTGCCGAGGCTTGTCCGATGCCCAACAGTGATGAGCCATTGGTCATGAACGCCAGGAAGGCGATGACCCAGAGTTTGCCCCCTTTCATGCCCCTGTCACTCCCGCCACGTCTGCGTGATCGATCACGGCGTTTTGTGCGCGGTGCTCGAACTGAATGGCGGGATAAGCGACCTGAATCGGTGCGTCGGTTTCGTGTTGAGATTGCGCGGTAATGCTGACAACCAACACCAGCGCCACGTAAAGACCGATGGCCAGGTAGGCGCCGTGTTTGGCAGAAGTGAGGATTGCGCTGGCCATGGTGTTCTCCGTGGGCATGTTTCAGTGCCCACAGAATCGATCAAAAAAGCTGTGATAACCACTCAGGGTTATCCATAGTCACCATCAGCTTCGTTGATCATTAAGCCAGTCTATTTCAGCCTTCGATAAAACTCATCATGCGCTCTCGGGCAGCGTCAGGCTCGCCTGGAACGGGCGTTGCGGCAGATAAAATGGGGGTTGAATAGAGGAATAGAAGTACCACGGCCAGACGCATCGCCATGCTGTCGATCCTTTTTATAGTAGAAGGAGTCAATAAATCAGCGTCAAATTTAAACTCATGGCCATGTGATATCAAGCGCAGCATTAATAGCAATATGATGCTGTCGTAAACGCGTTATGCAGGAGCGACATCACTCAGGCTTTCTCGAAGCTTTTCAGCTTGATCCGCGCAAGTGACTTCGCTCCTGCATAAAGGGTGCAGGGCTTGGCTTTCAGGCTTGGGTTTTGTGATCCAGGGCTGCGTAGAAGTTGGCGCTCTGTTGCAGGTATTTCTGGGTGTAGCTCTGGGCGTGGGATTTTTTGTCGCTGATTTCAACGTTGGCGCTGGCTGGCAGAGCAACGGTGGCAGAGATGGCGGATGCGGCGATGACAGAGAAGAGATTGAAGTTCATGGCGGTATTCCTCGGATTCAGTTGGCTTGCTTGCCCGGTGGGGCCGTGAAGCAAACTTAACTGCCGAGGCTGACGCCTTGAAATCTTTTGTAGCAGTAGCAGATATCAGCGTCATTAATAGAAGGATGCAGGCCCCATCAACCGGGGCCTGCGGCCTATTGACGCACCAGGAACTTCAGATCGCTCGGGGCATCCATCGGCAGTTTCTGCACGGTTTTACCCAGCAGGCCGCTCTTGGCATCGCGTTCGACGACGACAATCTGGTTGCTCTTCTGATTGGCGATCAGCACAAACCTGCCACTCGGATCGAGGCTGAACTCGCGCGGGTGATCCCCTTCCACCGAACGGCGTTGCAGCTCTTTGAGGTGGCCGGTCGCCGGGTCAATGGCAAACACCAGCAACTGATTGGCAGTGCCACGGTTGCTGACGTAGAGGAACTTGCCATCCTTTGATGCATGCAACGCTGCGGCGGCTTTGTCCGACGTCGGTTGCCCGGCCGCCAGATCGACCATTTGCGTTTGCTCAAGCGTGCCGTCGCGGTAATCGAACACCGCGACCTGCGCACTCATTTCCAGGGTCAGCCACGCGTGCTTGCCATCTGCGCTGAACAGCAAATGCCGTGGTCCGCTGCCGGGCGGCAACTGGACCGACGCGGGTGTGGCCGCGATCAACGGCAAGTCCGGGTTGGCCTTCGGATCGAAGCGATAGACAAAGATCTTGTCCGCGCCCAAATCATTGGAGAACACAAACTTGCCATCCGGCGAGGACACCGTCGAATGCACATGCGCCGACATCTGCCGCTCGGGGTTGACCCGGCTGGACGAATGACTGCTCATTTGCACCACGGGTTTGAGCGTGCCATCGGCGCCCACCGGCAACACCGCCAGCGTGCCGCCCGGGTCTTCACTCACGGAATAATTGCTGACGAACAGGTGGCTGGCATCGCCGCTGAGGCTCGAATGGGTCGGCTCGTTGCCCAGGCTCTGGACCTGATTGATGAGGCGCAGCGCATGGGTTTTGGCGTCGATCGCATAATTGCTGACGCGCCCAACCGGGTCTTGTTGCCCCGGGCCGTTTTCGTTGACCACGAACAGGTGACGCTGATCGTTGGACAGGGTCAACCAGGACGGGTTTTTGCTGTTGACCACTTGCAACGGCTTGGCGTCGAGCTGCCCGGTGGCGCTGTCGAAACTCAGGCGATAAATGCCCTGGCTTTGCCCTGCGGTGTAGGAGCCCACGAGCAATTGATAGTCGTCGGCAGATGCGGCCTGAACACCCATTGCGCCGATGCTGCCGGCGATCAACAGCGGCCAGAGGTTACGCATCCTCTTGTTCGTCGTCTTCGTTATCGCCGCTGACGACGTCGCCGAGGCAGACCAGGCGGTGTTCGCCGCCGTTGTCCTTGATCAGCCAGCTCTGCAATGTGGTGTCGAAGGTCGCCGCCTCGATTTGCGCTGGGGTGAACTCCCAATGTTTGGCCGCTCGACCATCCATGCATTCGATGTGCAGATTGTCGTCGACATCAAGGGCGAATTCGAAGGCATGCAAGCCGTCGATTTCCACCATTCCGCAGTGTTCGAGGGCGTTGAGCAAGGTGTCGGTTGGGGCAGTCATGGCAGTCAATCTTTGAAGGGGAAAGACGCAATGATAGCGCAATGTGGGAGCGGCTCAGAGCCGACCACAAAACTCCCACACCACACAGACCAAATGTGGGAGCGAGCCTGCTCGCGATAGCGGCGGCACATTCAACATCAATGTGCCTGACAGTCCGCAATCGCGAGCAGGCTCGCTCCCACAGGGATTTATGTTCAGCCGTTAGAGCGCATCACGCGAAGGCTGTCCATCCACCAGCCGCTGAATACGCAGCGGGTTGCCGTTCTTCAACGCATCCGGCAGCAGCTTGTCGGGGTAGTTCTGGAAGCACACCGGCCGCAGGAAGCGGTCAATCGCCAGCGTGCCCACCGAGGTGCCACGCGCATCGGACGTCGCCGGGTACGGCCCGCCATGGACCATCGAATCACAGACTTCCACACCGGTCGGATAGCCGTTGAGCAGGATTCGTCCGACCTTCTGTTCCAGCAACGCCGTCAATTCGCCGAACTGCTCGAAGTCTGCCGGTTCGCCAATGATCGTTGCCGTCAGTTGTCCGTGCAGGCCATTTAAAGCAGCGCTGAGTTGCGCTTGATCCGCCACCTCGACAAACACCGTGGTCGGGCCGAAGACCTCTTCCTGCAGCACTTCATCGCCGTCGAGCAACAGACTGACATCGGCCTTGAACAACTGCGGCTGCGCCTGATTGCCTTGCTGCGGATTACCCGCCAGGTGCGTCACGCCCGGATGCGCGAGGAGTTTTTGCAGGCCTTGGCCATAACTGCTCAACGTCCCGGCATTGAGCATGGTTTGCGCAGGCTGATCGTAGATCAACCCCGCCACCTGCTGCACAAACGCACTGAACTGCGCCGAGCGAATGCCGATCACCAGACCGGGGTTGGTGCAGAACTGGCCACAGCCTTGCACCACCGAAGCAGTCAGGTCACGGGCCACGCTTTCAGCACGAACGGCCAGGGCCTGGGGCAAGACGATCACCGGGTTGATGCTCGACATCTCGGCAAACACCGGGATCGGTTGCGCACGCGCAGCGGCCATGTCGCACAACGCCCGCCCGCCCTTGAGCGAACCGGTGAAACCGACTGCCTGAATCGCCGGGTGCTTGACCAGCGCTTCGCCGACCCCGCCGCCGTAGATCATGTTGAACACACCAACCGGCATGCCGGTTTTTTCCGCAGCGCGCAGGATTGCATCAGCGACCTGCTCGGCCGTGGCCATGTGACCGCTGTGCGCCTTGAACACCACCGGGCAACCGGCGGCCAGGGCGGAAGCGGTGTCGCCGCCGGCGGTGGAAAATGCCAACGGGAAATTGCTGGCGCCAAACACCGCAACCGGACCGAGGCCGATGCGGTACTGACGCAGGTCGGGACGCGGCAACGGCTTGCGCTCCGGCAGCGCCAGATCAATCCGTGCGCCATAAAAATCACCGCGCCGCAGCACTTTGGCGAACAGGCGCATCTGGCCGCTGGTGCGACCGCGCTCGCCTTGAATGCGGGCGGCAGGCAGCGCGGTTTCGCGGCAGACCACGGCAACAAATTCATCGCCCAACGCGTCCAGCTCATCGGCAATGGCATCGAGGAATTGCGCGCGGCGCTCGGCGCTCAGGCTGCGATAAGCGGGGTACGCGGCAGCGGCAGCCTTGGCGGCGGCATCGACTTCTTCCGGCGTGGCCTGATAGAAATCGTGAGGTAACGCCTCGCCGGTGCTGGCGTCGACGCTCTGGAGTTTGACGCTACCGCAGGCACTGCGCTGGCCGCCAATATAGTTGTGACCAAGAATCATGGGTTGCTCCTTAAAGAATGCCGATGGTGCCGGGCTCGAAGGCCGCTTCAACCGGTGCAATGCCGTTGATCAACGGCGCACCGAACTCGGCCTGACTGATCTCGAACACATCCCCCGGCCGGGTGCGAATGCCGTCGGCAAAGGACAGGGTCGCGGTGCCGAAGAAGTGAATGTGCACGTCCCCCGGACGCAGGAACTGGCTGTATTTGAAATGGTGGTATTCGAGGTTTTCCAGGCTGTGGCACATGTTGGCCTCGCCGGTGAGAAACTCGTTCTGCCACAGCACTTCGCCGTCGCGCCAAATGCGGCTCGTGCCCGCCAGATGCTCCGGCAACTCACCGACCCGAAGCTCCGGCCCGTAACTGCAACTGCGCAGTTTGGAATGCGCCAGATAGAGGTAGTTCTTGCGCTCCATGACGTGATCGGAAAACTCGTTGCCCACCGCATAACCGAGGCGATACGGCTTGCCGTCGTGGCCAATGACGTAAAGACCGCTGAGCTCGGGTTCTTCTCCGGCGTCTTCGGCAAACGGCGGCAGCGGGAACGATTGACCGGGGCGAACGACGATGCTGCCGTCACCTTTGTAGAACCATTCCGGTTGCACACCGGCCTGGCCCGCTGCCGGTTTGCCACCCTCCACGCCCCATTTGAAGATGCGCAGGGTGTCGGTCATCGTTGCTTCGTCGCCGGCCTGCTGATGCATCTTGTCCCGCGCCGAGGCGCTACCCAGATGGGTCAGGCCAGTGCCGCTGACGAGCATGTGTGCCGGGTCCGGATGGTCCAGCGGCGGCAGGATGCGCAGTTTCGCCAGCAGTTCTGCATAGTCGTGGCTGATGCCCAGGCCCAGGGCGTTCACCTGCTGCTCAAGACTGACGCCCGCCTCGATCGCCGCCAACGCCAGATCGCGCACCGTGCGCGCGTCCTGCACCTCACGGACCAGACCGTCCTCGACCACGCCAACCCGGCGCTCGCCGTTAAACAATTCAAATTGAACCAAACGCATGAATTTTCTCCTGTAAGCAATTCTCAAAAACACCGCAGAACCCTGTAGGAGCCGGCTTGCCGGCGATAGCGATCGGCCTGTCGACAATGATGTTGAATGTGCTGACGCCATCGCCGGCAAGCCGGCTCCTACAGGGTTTGCGTCAGATGCGGGAAGCGCCACGTGCGCTGGCTGCAAACTGGTCCGCCGGCAGCACATGCTTGCGCTCCAGCAACCGATACACCACGCCGGTCAAAATCAGCCCGAACACCATCACACCCGAGAGGAAATACAGCCCCGAAGCCAGGTTGCCGGTGTATTCCTTCAGCGCCCCGATCACGAACGGACCGATGTAGCCACCGAGGTTACCCACCGAGTTGATCAGCGCGATCCCCGCCGCCGCACTGGCGCCAGCGAAGAACCGGCCCGGCAAGGTCCAGAACACCGCTGTGCAGGAAAACAGGGCGAACGCCACCAGGCACAGCGCCGCCAGTTGCAGCACCGGCACCGTCAGCCAGGCACTGAGAAACAGGCCGATGGCACCCAACACATACAGCACCGCCAGGTGGCCGTAGCGATCATTCAAACGGTCGGAACTGCGCGGGATGATCAACAGGCCGATGATCCCGAAAATGTACGGCACCGACGACACGAAACCCGTCACCAGATCAGTGCCACCGAACTGTTTGATCAGCGTCGGCAACCACAGGCCCAGGCCATAAATGCTCAGGGTGACCGGCAGATAAAACAGCGCCAGCAGCAACACGCGTTTGTCCTTGAGCGCATGCAACGGATTGCCGTGGCGGGTCTGGCCGTACTCCTCAAGGTCCTTTTTCAGTTCGCCGGCCAGCCAGTCTTTCTCGGGCTGATCCATCCATTTCACCTGTTGCGGACCGTCAGGCAGCCAACGCAGCACCGGCCAGGTCAGCAGGATCGCCGGGGAACCGATGACGATGAACAGCCACTGCCAGCCGTGCAATCCGAGGATGCCGTCCATGCCGAGCAGGCCGCCGGACACCGGGCCGGTGATCAGCATGGCGATCGGTTGGGAGAGGATGAACAGCCCGAGGATCTTGCCGCGATGGCGAACCGGGAACCACTGCGTGATGTAGTACAGAACGCCCGGGAAGAACCCGGCTTCGGCGGCGCCGAGCAGAAAGCGCATCACGTAGAAGCTGTGCGCCCCTTGAACGAAGGCCATGCCGATGGTGATGGCGCCCCAGGTGACCATGATCCGCGCAAACCAGCGCCGCGCGCCGAAGCGTTCGAGCATCAGGTTGCTGGGGATTTCCAGCAGGAAGTAACCAATGAAAAACAGCCCGGCACCGAGGCCGTAAGCCGCATCGCCGATACCGATGTCGGCGCCCATGTGCAGCTTGGCGAAGCCCACGGCGGAGCGATCCACATAGGCGATCAGGTACAGCAGGATCAGGAAGGGAATCAGTTTCAGCGTGATGCGACGAATAAGCCGCAGTTCCTGGCTCATGAGATCGGTCTCCGATTGTTGTTGTTATAGAACCTCGGGGGACGCCTCTCGCCAAAAACTGCCAGGGCCTTCCCTCCGTTGGAGCGGACTATATAGTAATACTATTTATGCAACAACACTTCCAAACAGATCGAATTACGCTTATGTTACGCCTCAGCCAGAACAATATAGTCATACAATAAGAGAATCGATCATGTCTGATAAGAAACCCACCCTGCGCTCCGCCCAATGGTTTGGCACTGCCGACAAGAACGGCTTCATGTACCGCAGCTGGATGAAGAATCAGGGCATCGCCGACCACCAGTTCCACGGCAAACCGATCATCGGCATCTGCAACACCTGGTCGGAACTGACCCCGTGCAACGCGCATTTCCGCCAGATCGCCGACCACGTCAAACGCGGCGTGATCGAGGCCGGCGGTTTCCCGGTGGAATTTCCGGTGTTCTCCAACGGCGAATCGAACCTGCGCCCGACCGCCATGTTTACCCGCAACCTGACGAGCATGGACGTCGAAGAAGCGATTCGCGGCAACCCGATTGACGGCGTGGTGCTGCTGACCGGTTGCGACAAAACCACCCCGGCGCTGTTGATGGGCGCGGCCAGTTGCGACGTGCCGGCCATCGTCGTCACCGGCGGGCCGATGCTCAACGGCAAGCACAAGGGCCAGGACATCGGCTCGGGCACCGTGGTCTGGCAGCTCAGCGAACAAGTGAAAGCGGGCACCATTTCCATCGATGACTTCCTCGCGGCCGAGGGCGGCATGTCCCGCTCCGCCGGCACCTGCAACACCATGGGCACCGCATCGACCATGGCGTGCATGGCCGAAGCACTCGGCACTTCCCTGCCCCACAACGCCGCGATTCCGGCGGTGGATGCGCGCCGTTATGTGTTGGCGCACATGTCCGGCATGCGTGCGGTGGAGATGGTTCGCGAAGACTTGAAACTGTCGAAAATCCTTACCAAGGAAGCCTTCGAGAACGCTATTCGGGTCAACGCCGCCATCGGTGGTTCGACCAACGCCGTGATCCACTTGAAAGCCATCGCCGGCCGCATCGGCGTGGAACTGGAGCTGGACGACTGGACCCGCATCGGTCGCGGCATGCCGACCATCGTCGACCTGCAACCCTCCGGGCGCTTCCTGATGGAAGAGTTCTACTACGCCGGTGGCTTGCCTGCGGTATTGCGGCGCCTCGGCGAAGCCAACCTGATTCCCAATCCAAATGCCTTGACCGTCAACGGCAAGACCCTCGGCGAGAACACCAAGGACGCGCCGATCTACGGCCAGGACGAAGTGATCCGCACCCTCGACAACCCGATCCGCGCCGACGGCGGCATCTGCGTATTGCGCGGTAACCTGGCCCCACTCGGCGCGGTGCTCAAACCGTCCGCCGCCACGGCTGAGCTGATGCAGCATCGCGGGCGTGCGGTGGTGTTCGAGAACTTCGACATGTACAAGGCGCGGATCAACGATCCGGAACTGGACGTGGATGCCAACTCGATTCTGGTGATGAAAAACTGCGGACCAAAGGGTTATCCGGGCATGGCTGAAGTCGGCAACATGGGCTTGCCGGCCAAACTGTTGGCCCAGGGCGTGACGGACATGGTGCGTATTTCCGATGCGCGCATGAGCGGCACCGCGTACGGCACGGTGGTGTTGCACGTCGCACCGGAAGCGGCGGCCGGCGGGCCTTTGGCAGCGGTGAAGGAAGGTGACTGGATCGAACTCGATTGCGCCAACGGGCGTCTGCACCTGGACATTCCGGACGCCGAACTGGCGGCGCGCATGGCCGATCTGCAACCGCCGCAGCAGATGATCCTGGGTGGATATCGCCAGCTGTACATCGACCATGTGTTGCAAGCGGATCAGGGCTGCGACTTCGACTTCCTGGTCGGTTGCCGAGGTGCCGAAGTCCCCCGCCACTCTCACTAACCCCACACCCCTTGTAGGAGCCGGCTTGCTGGCGATGGTGTATCAGTCGACACAACGGTGACTGACACACCATCGCCAGCAAGCCAGCTCCTACAGTTTTTGATCTTCATCTGCCTCAGGACCGTGCTTGCTCTGGCGACCGTCCTCGCCGCGCCTGCTATCATGCGCAGCACCTCCCCCGCACAGGATCGCGCCGTTCCCCATGGATTACCGCAAACCCTCCGACCGCAAAAGCATGCACTCGCGCATTGTCCAGGAACTGGGCATGCAGATCGTTTCGGGACGCTTCAAACCGGACGACAAACTGCCCGCCGAAGCCCTGTTGTGCGAGGAGTACGCGGTCAGCCGTCCGGTGCTGCGCGAAGCCACTCGCGTGTTGGTCGCAAAAGGCCTGGTGTATTCCCGTCCGCGTGTCGGCACGGTGGTCAAGCAGCGCAAGGAATGGCACATGCTCGACCCGGACGTGCTGCACTGGCTGATGCAAAGCAGCCCGCAGAATCAGTTCTTCGATCTGCTGACCAGCGTGCGCAGCATCATCGAACCGGCAGCAGCGGCCCTCGCCGCGCAATTCGCCACCGACGAAGACATTGCCTCTATCGGTGAAGCCTACCAACGCATGGAAGCCGCGCCGACGCCTGAAGCCCTGTTGCAACCGGACCTGGATTTCCACAGCCGCATCGCCGATGCCACTCACAACGATCTGCTGGCGAACCTGTGCAACATGCTGTCGGTGGCGATTGCCGAAGCGTTGAAGCATTCCAACCAGCGGCCGAACCTGCATGAATTGGCGTTGCCACGGCACAAGGCGATTCTCACCGCCATCGAGAACCGCGATGCGCTGGGTGCACGGCATGCAACGCTGGTGCAACTGGACGATGCACGCAGTGCGCTGAATGTGGTGCTGGGCGCCGACCCCTCATAAAACACGATCCACTGTAGGAGCCGGCTTGCTGGCGATGGCGTCTGTTCAGACGATAAATATGTTGGCTGACCCACCGCCATCGCCAGCAAGC
>NZ_JAGYFX010000153.1:0-10283 GCF_019946615.1 Pseudomonas sp. BF-R-01 | reverse complement strand
GAGGGCATGGCGAGCATTAGCGAGCCACCGAACGAAAGGGGCAAGAGCCCTTGGTTACTTGGGGCTCTTCCAAGTGACTCGCCGTAAGGGCGAAACCGCCAGCCGCCATCACCAAAAAAACGGATATTCACACCAACCGCGACAACACCAAACCTCACTCACCCACCCGCCGCCCCGGAAAAAACAACTCAAAACACGTCACCCCCTCACTGCTGCTGACACTGTAAGCCCCGTTATGCAACTGCATGATCGTCGCCACGATCGACAGCCCCAAGCCATTGGAATGAGCCGAACGCTCGCGGGATTCGTCAACCCGGTAAAAGCGTTCGAACAGCCGGGGCAGGTGCTCGGCAGGGATGGTCTGGCCAAAGTTACGCACGACCACCCGGATACCCTCAGCCGAAGGTATGGCGCGAATGACCAACTCAGAATGCGCCGCGCCATATTTGATGGCATTGGCGCACAAGTTGGCCAACGCACGGCGCAGCAGCATCGGCTCAGCCCAGATCACGCCGCTGCCCTGGGCATCGATGCTGATCCCGACATCCGCCGCCAGCCCTTCAAAATAGTCGGCCATACGTTCCATTTCGTCAGCGGCATCCAGCTCCTGGCGTTGGCTCAGGGCACTGGCCGGGTCGGTACGCGCCAGAAACAGCATGTTGTCGAGCATCCGCGCCAGACGCTCAAGCTCTTCGACGTTGGAGGCGAGCAGTTGCTGATAGGCCTCGACGCTACGGTTCTGCTGCAACGCAACCTGGGTTTCGCCGAGCAGGTTGTTGATCGGCGTGCGCAATTCATGGGCCATGTCGGTCGAGACCTGACCCAGTTGCACGAAGCCCTTGCCCAAACGGTCGAGCATTGCATTGAGCGCGTCGATCATCGGCAGCAGCTCCCGTGGCGCGCCCTGGCCATCGAGGCGCTCGGTGAGGTTGCCGACGCCGATGCCGTGGGCATGCCGGGCCAGGCGTCGCACGGGCAGCAGGCCGCGATGCACCAGCAGATAGCCGGACAGCGCCAGCAGAATCGCCGCCACGCTGGCGAACAGGTACACGTTGAGGCGGTAGCGGGCGAGCACGGCGGTGCGCTCGGTCATCAGGCGTCCGGTGACCACCTGCAAGCTGCCCATGTCGTCGGATTCGATGGTCGCCGCGACGGCCGCGAAAGGGACGCCGTCCACGCCGGGATAGTGCTGCACATCGGCCAGGCTCAACGGATGGTCCATCGACACCGGTGCCAGCGATGGCAAGGCGAGGTTGCCGGGATTGACCACCAGCAGCGGCTTTTGTCCGGGGGCGCCAATGGTCAGCAGGGCTTCGCGATTGCCCAGCATGTTCTGGAACAGCGCCGGTTTGGTCCTGATCAGCTCCAGCGTATTGCTGTCGTTGAGGAAGGTGCGCAGTTGATCGATGCGGTTCACCAGGGCCGCGTCGTCGCGGCGGATCAGCTCGCGCTCCAGGTCGCGGTACAGCGCCACGCCCAACAGGGTCAGCGAGACAAACGCGAGCAGGGCAAACACCAGCGCCAGGCGCAGTGTCAGGGAATGGCGGAGGCGACTCATGCCTGGGTGTCGAAGCGGTAGCCGATACCGCGCACGCTGTGGATCAGCTTGAGCTGGAACGGGTCATCGATTTTCAGGCGCAAGCGACGCACGGCGACGTCGACGACGTTAGTGTCACTGTCGAAATTCATGTCCCAGACCCGTGACGCGATCATCGAGCGCGACAAGACCTGGCCTTGATGCGTGGCAAACAAATGCAGCAGGGCGAATTCCTTGTTGGTCAGGGTGATCTTCACGCCTGCGCGGGTGATGCGGCGCTTGAGCACGTCGATCTGCAGGTCGTCCACCTGCAGTTGTTCTTCTTCGCGCGTGGGACCACGGCGGGTCAGGGTGCGCAGGCGCGCCACCAGTTCGGCGAAGGAAAAAGGCTTGATCAGGTAATCGTCGGCGCCCAGTTCCAGGCCCTTGATGCGGTCGGCGATGTCATCCCGCGCGGTGAGAAACAACACCGGTGTGTCGGCTTCCTTGCGCAAGCGGCGCAGAACCTCCCAGCCAGCCATTTTCGGCATCATCACGTCCAGAACGATGACATCGAAATCGTGCTCCAGAGCCAGGTGCAGGCCATCGATGCCGTCCCGCGCCAGGCTGACGGAGTAACCGAGCTCCTGCAGACCGTTGAGCAGGTAATTGCCTGCCTTGGGTTCGTCTTCGACTACCAGGATATTCATGGGGTTTGTGCCTCAGCCAATTGGCGCCAGTGTAGCCGGATCAATGATCGTTGGTGCAGCCCGTACCGTTGACCTGGTAATCGAGGACGTGCTCGCGACCCTGGTGGTCGAGGTAGTCGAGTCGCGCCGGGATCACGCCGCATTGCTGCGAGATGTCGGTACTGGCGAGGACTTTGGCGACGTCCATGTGCACGAAAAAACCGGTCTTGTCGTGGATCACCGGCGCAGTGGTCTGCGTATCGGCAAACGCCGAGCCGGTGGCGAATAGGGCGGCGAAACCGAGGATTAACATTTTCATGAGGTGTCTCTCTATTCAGGTTGGCTGCCGGGAATGGCCTGACAGTGAGTTCAGGTTAACCAGGCGATCCGGACAGCCGACCAACAGTTCAATGACAAAGTTGTAATGAAACCGGGCCTGGCGTTATGGCTGGCGACCGGAGGCTTCGAGGATCAGGTCGGCGATTTCTTTGGAATGGGAAACCAGCGACAAATGGCTCGACGGCAGCTCGATGGTGGTCGCGCCCATGCGTTTGGCGAGGAAGCGTTCGAGGTCCGGGTTGATGGTCTGGTCGAGGCTGGAGACTGCGTACCACGACGGTTTGCTGTGCCAGGCGGCTGCGGTGGTGCGATCAGTGAACAGGGTTTTGGCAATCGGCTGCTGCACGGCGAACAGTTGCATCGCCTTGTCGTGGGGCACGTCGCTGGCGAAATATTTGAGGAAGGCATCCTGTTTCAGGCTGACGAAACCGTCGTGTTCTTCGGTGCCGGCACGCACGGGCATGGTCGGGTATTTGGCTGACAGGGCGACGAAATCTTCCCCGGCGTCCGGGGCGCGGGCCGCGACGTATACCAGCGAGCTGACCTTTGGATTGACCCCGGCTTCACTGACCACGGTGCCGGCGTAGGAGTGGCCGACCAACACCGTCGGGCCGTCCTGTTGGTTGAGTACACGCTGGGTGGCGGCGACGTCATCGGCGACCGAGGTCAACGGGTTTTGAACGGCGGTGACGTGCAATCCGGCGGCCTGCAACCGCGAAATCACGTCCGCCCAGCTCGAGCCATCGGCCCAGGAGCCGTGTACCAGCACGACGTTGTCGGCCTTGACCGGCGCGATGTCGCCGGCCATGGCGGAGCCGGTGCCGAGCATCAGCAGGCTGGCGGCGATCAGGCAGAGTTTGTTCAATGGTTTCATGGTATCGACCCTTGTCATCATCAGTGGGAGGCGTCACCCGGTGTGGGTGACTGACGACGCCACTTTAGGAAGCGAGGGTGCTGGCTACGCTGACAAGTCGATGACAAGTTTGTAATGCACGGCCATTGGGTTTTGCGGTGATCTTGCGGCCGCCATCGCCGGCAAGCCGGCTCCTACAGGTACGTGGTGTTTGTACCGAATCCTTGTAGGAGCCGGCTTGCCGGCGATGGGGCCGGTGGGATGCACCTAAGGCTCAAGCGCTTCCCTTTCAGCCTGCTGCGCAAACCATTGCAGAACCATCGCGCAAGCCGGATGAGCAACGGCTGAAGGTTGCAGATTCAACGCGTAAATACCGCGTGTTGCCAACGGCCGGCCAAACGGGATAACCAGTACCCCTCGCTCTATCGACTCGCCTGCCAGCGTCATATCCGTCATCGCCACACCCAATCCTCTCGCCGCCGCGTCCAGCGCCAGTTCATCGAGGTTGAAGGGGATGTGCCGGTAATCATCCAGCGATTTACCGCCATTGGCCGACAACCACTGAGCCCAATCATTGCGGTCCGCCGAACGATGCAACAACGGGAAATTCACCAGGTCTTCCACCGCCGCCAGTGGCCGCGTCGAGGTGCCCAGCCCGGGCGCACACACCGGCACCAACGCTTCCTTGAACAAGGTCAGGCTATCCGGATCAGCAGACGGCTCGGGCAGATAGAGAATGTACGCATCACTGTCGATGGCCGGCTCCACCACTTCTGTCGCCACGGTCTCGATCGACAGCGAAACCTGCGGATGACTTCGATAAAACTCGCTCAACTTCGGCAGCAGCCAGCGAACCGCCAGCGACACATGCATGCGAATGCGGAAGGGGCGTTCCTGTGGCGAGAGGCGGTCCTCCAGGGTTTTCAGTTGCGCCAGGATATTTCGTGCGGTTGCCAACACCTGTTCGCCTTCCGGCGTCAGTCGCACATGGCGGCTGTTCCTCGCAAACATCGGCACGCCGAAGTGGCTTTCCAATAGCTGAATCTTTCGGCTCACCGCACTTTGGGTCAGGCACAGCCTGGCGGCCGCTTGGGTGAAGCTGCCCGAGTCGGAGACTTCCACCAGCGCCTGCAAGGCCTGGAGCGAAGGAACGTGGCGAATTTTATCCATGCGTTTTATGAATAGCTCGATGATTTTATAACGTTGGTTGTATCACTACAGGCCTTATAGATTCTAGCTCTGACGAGCGTTTTCCGGAAACGTCCATGCGATTACAGCATGCGCTCGCAGAATGACAGTCAATGAGGTGAGGCATGACCAATGAATGTGGCTGGATTGCGCAGGCGGGAAGTTCAGCCGCTCGCGGTCCTCTCAAAGGCACGGTAAAAGCCGACTGGCTGATTATCGGTGCCGGTATCACCGGGCTGAGTGCCGCGCACTCGCTCGCGCAATTGCACCCTCAGGCGCGAATCGTGATCGTCGACCGACAACGCGCGGCGCAGGGCGCTTCGGCGCGCAACTCAGGCTTTGTCGTAGGCCACGAGCACCCGACCAGGGACGAGTTGATCGGCAACCACGGGTTTGCCGGTTATGAGGTGGACACCGCGATTTCACGGGCTGCCAGCGACGAAGTGCGCCAACGCATCGCCCGTCACGGTATCGAATGCGACTTCAGGGATTGCGGTTACTTCTTCGCGGTCAGCGACCCAGGCAAGTTGACCGATGTCGAGGGAAAACTGGCCACGCTACGCGCCGTCGGTGCCTCTGCTGAGTTTCTGCAAGGTGAACAGCTGAGCGAAAAACTCGGCACCCGGCACTACCAGGCCGCGATCTGGTGCGGTCAGGGCAACGCGCTGCTGCAACCGGCGAAATACGTGAAGGGCTTGCTGGATGCACTGCCGGACAACGTGACCGTGTTCGAGAACACCGACATCACTGGCCTGGAGCGTCTGGGCAAAGGTCGAATTCGCGCCAATGGCATCGCTGGCAGCATCGAGGCGACGCAAGTCCTGGTGTGCCTGAATGCGTTCATTCCCCGGTCGGGCATAGAGGACAGCGGAACCTTCCCGATGGAACTCAGCGCCAGCCTTACCCGTCCGCTCAGCGATGAAGAGTTCCAGTCCATCGGCGCCGTCGAACCGTGGGGCGTGCTCTCCACCCGGCCGCTCGGCGCCACGGTGCGCCTGACCCCGGACCGTCGCGTGATGATCCGCAACACTGCGGAGTACCGCTCTCGTGACCTGACCGACAGTGAACTGCTGCATCGGCGCAAACACCATGTACTCGGCTTGCAACGGCGTTTTCCGTTTTTGGGCGAGCAGGACATCCAGTACACCTGGACCGGACATTTGAGCGCCTCGCGCACCGGGCAACCCTATTTCGGCAAGGTCGAAGAGGGCGTGTTTGCGGTGGCCGGCTGCAATGGTTCGGGTGTCGCGCGCGGCACGCTGTGGGGGCGATTGCTCGCCGAAATGGCCTCGGGCACCAGCTCGCCGATCCTCGAATCGGTCATGCGCAGGGCGCAACCGGGCTGGCTGCCGCCAAAGCCCTTGCTCGATATCGGTGCCATGCTTCGCATGCGCGTGGAGGCGGTCAGGGCCAGAACAGAAATCTAGAAACCCCGGCGATCAAAAAACAACAAAAGCTCATCAATAAGGTGATTGAACATGCGCGCGAACACAATTCCCCTGATGGTTGTACTGACCACGTTGTCGGCCGCCACGTACGCCGACGAAGTCGTCAATATTTCCAACTGGAACGGCTACATCGCCGAAGACACCCTGACCAGCTTCACCCAGGCAACCGGGATCAAGGCGACTTACGACATCCACGACAGCAACGAAGTGCTGGAATCGAAGTTGATGACTGGCAACACCGGCTACGACGTGGTCAGCCCTTCGAACCATTTCCTGTCGCGCCTGATCAAGGCCGGGGCCATTCAGAAACTCGACCGGGGCCAGCTGCCGAACTGGAAAAACCTTGACCCGGCGTTGATGAAAAAACTCGAGGTCAATGACCCGGGCAACCAGTACGGCTATCCGTACATGTGGGGCACGGCGGGGATCGGTTACAACGTCGAGAAGATCAAGGCGATCTTCGGCAACACCGATGTCACCCATTCCTGGAAGCTGTTTTTTGAAGAAGAAAACATCAAGAAACTCAGCCAGTGCGGCGTGGCGATCATCGATAACCCGACGCAAATCCTGCCAATCACCCTCAATTACCTGGGCCTGCCGCCCCATAGCCACGAACCGGCGGACTACAAGAAAGCCGAGCAGGCGCTGCTGAAAATCAGGCCGTACGTGCAGTACTTCCATGCGTCCAAGTACATCAGTGACCTGGCGAACGGCAATGTCTGCGCGGTGATCGGCTTCAACGGCGACATCGTTCAGGCGGCCGCCAGCGCCAAGGAAGCCAACAACGGCATCGACATCGCCTATTCGATTCCTGACGAAGGCTCGACCCTGTGGTTCGACATGGTGGTCATGCCCAAAAGCGCGCCGCACGAGAAAAACGGCTACGCCTACATGAACTACCTGCTGACGCCGCAAGTCATTGCCAACATCAGCAACAGCATCCACTACGCCAACCCCAACCTCACTGCGGATCAATATGTGACCCCGGCCGTGAAGCAGGACTTGGCGATCTACCCGCCGAAGAGCGTGCTGGACAAGCTGTTCACTGTCGAGGAACTGCCTGCGGCGATTGCGCGGTTGAGCACGCGTCTGTGGACCAAGTTGAAAACCAATACCTGAGGGTGATTGCCCTTTCCTTGACTGTGCGAGTCAGGGAAGGGGCAGTGTCAGCGGGTCAATCCCGGTCAACGACGCTCAAAAGCCATCCCGTAACCCTGCAACTGCTCCCACCGCGACGGCCACCACTTTGAGTCCGTGCAACGCCCCGCGCGTCCATGCAGGCGTCTTCCTGAAATGAACTGATTCACTGTTGTATGCCGCCATTCCAACCATGGCCTACGCTTATCCCGAGATGGCTGTTCAACGATCCGGATTTATGCCCGGACCGACGTTCAGCCGGCGCCCCATAAAAACAAAAGTCCCGGGAGAAAACGCATGTTCGCATCGTTACGTCGATCCACCCTTTGCCTCGCGGTTGTCGTCACTGCCGCTGTGCTCACAACGCCTGCCTTTGCGCTGGAAACCGTCAAGTTCATGGCCCCAGGTTCGGTGGGGGGCGGTTATGACCAGACCGCACGCGTGCTGGGCAAAGCCTTGATTGAAGCCAATGTGGCCAAATCCGTCACCTTCGAAAACAAGGGCGGCGCGGGGGGCACGCTGGGGCTGGCGCAGTTTGCCAACAGCACCAAGGGCGATCCGGATGCGCTGCTTGTGATGGGCGCGATCATGGTTGCTGGCATTGAGCAGAACAACCCGCAGATTACCTTGAAGGATGTGACGCCGATTGCCCGGTTGTTCACTGAGTACAACGTAATTGCGGTGCGCAAGGAATCCGAATTCAAAACCCTGGACGACTTGCTGAAAGCCTTCAAGGAAAAACCGACCAGCATTGCCTGGGGCGGGGGTTCCAAGGGCTCGATCGATCACATCGGCATTGCTGAACTGGCCGCGAAAATGGGCGTCCCGGTCAACAAGGTCAATTACGTCGCTTTCGCCGGCGGAGGTGAAGTGGTTGCCCAGGCGTTGGGCGGGCAGATCAAAGTCATCACCGGCGGTTATGCCGAACTTGGCCAATACATCAGGAGCGATCAGTTCCGTGTACTCGCCATCGGCGCACCGGAGCGCGTTGCAGGCATCGACGCCCCGACGCTTAAAGAAAGCGGGTATGACGTGATCATCGGCAACTGGCGTGGTGTTTACGGTGCCGCGGGCCTCACGCCCGAGCAGCGCAAGGAAGTCACCGACGCCGTGGTGGCGGCCGCCAACAGCAAAGTCTGGAAAGACAACATCGAAACCAACAAATGGTCGCCCAACATCCTCACCGGTGACGAGTTCGGCAAATTCGTCGATGCGGAGCACGTGCGGCTGCGGGCAATGCTGGTGGAAGTGGGGCTGGTCAAGCCATGAGTCAATCGCGTGCAATCGTGCCGGTGCAACTGGCGATTGGCGTCGGTGTGCTCGCCATTAGCGCCATGCTGGGCTACGGCGCCTTTCTGTTTCCCGAGGAGATGGGGTTCGTCATCCTGGGGGCGTACGTCTATCCCTACGCCGTGGCGGTATTCCTCGCGGGCGTGGGGGTGGTTCTGTGCTTTCAAGCCGTCACCGGCGGTTTTCGCGAACTGGCCGATCACGATGACGAATCCGCCAAAGTGGTGCCTGGCGGCAAAGCGGGGGTGGCCTGGGTGACGGGGGGGCTGCTAGGCGTTGCCGTGCTTATCAATCTCATTGGCTTTGTCCTGTCGGCCGCGTTGTTGTTTGCCTGTTCGGCGAGGGGTTTCGGCAGTCGTCATCCGCTGCGCGATCTCGCCATCGGCATTGCCCTGACGCTCCCGATTTATTGGCTGTTCAATGCCGGGCTGGGGGTTTCCCTTCCGCCGCTTGTCAACGCCTGGATCTGATTCAGGCCGCAGGAGATCAACAGGGTGGATATTCTCGCAAGCCTGGCAATGGGGTTTTCCTCGGCTCTGACGCCGATCAATCTGATGTGGGGGTTCATTGGTTGCCTGCTCGGCACCGCCATCGGCGTCTTGCCGGGCATCGGGCCGGCGCTGACCGTGGCGCTGTTGCTGCCCATTACCGCGAAGGTCGATCCCACCGGCGCGCTGATCATGTTCGCCGGCATCTACTACGGCGCTCAGTTCGGCGGTTCCACAACCTCTATTTTGCTCAATACCCCAGGGGAATCGTCTTCCATGGTCACGGCCCTGGAAGGCAACCTCATGGCCCGCAATGGCCGAGCGGGCCCGGCCTTGGCCACGGCGGCCATCGGGTCCTTTGTGGCAGGCACTATTGCCACGGTTCTGCTGACCTTGTTTGCGCCCATTGTGGCGAAACTGGCACTGAAGTTCGGGCCTGCGGAGTATTTCGCGATTCTGGTGCTGTCGTTCACGACGGTGTCTGCGGTGCTCGGGGCGTCGATGTTGCGCGGCTTTGCATCCCTGGGGATTGGCTTGACCATCGGTTTGATCGGGCTGGACTCGACCTCGGGTATCGCTCGTTACACCTTGGGCGTCCCGGAGCTGGTGGATGGCATCGAAGTTGTGCTGGTGGCGGTCGGGCTGTTTGCGGTGGGCGAGGCGTTGTACAGCCTGCTGTATCAGAAAGCAGAGGCTTCCGGCCGACACCGCATGTCCTCGTTGTGGATGACGCGCGCCGACTGGAAGCGCTCGGTTCCGGCCTGGCTGCGAGGGACACTGATCGGTTTTCCCTTCGGTTCGATTCCGGCTGGTGGTGCGGAGATTCCGACGTTCCTGTCCTATTCGACCGAGCGCAAACTCAGCAAGTATCCGAAAGAATTTGCCGCCAACAAAGGCGAGGGCGCCATCGAGGGCGTGGCCGGCCCTGAAGCGGCGAACAACGCAAGCGCCACCGGTTCGTTGGTGCCGTTGCTGACCCTTGGTATCCCGACTTCCGCCACGGCAGCCATCCTGTTGGCGGCGTTCCAGAACTACAACCTGCAACCGGGGCCGCTGCTGTTTGAAACCTCGGGTGCACTGGTCTGGACCCTGGTGGCCTCGCTGTACATTGGCAACGTCATCCTGCTGGTGCTGAACCTGCCGTTGGTGGGGCTGTGGGTCAAACTCCTGCAAATCCCCCGGCCTTATCTGAATGCCGGGATTCTGGTGTTCGCCACCATCGGCGTGTATGGCATGCGTCACTCATCTTTCGACCTGTTGCTGATGCTGGCAATCGGGTGGGGCGGGGTGTTGATGCGGCGGTTCGACTTCCCCGTCGCGCCGGTGATCGTGGGC
>NZ_JAGYFX010000152.1:0-10774 GCF_019946615.1 Pseudomonas sp. BF-R-01 | reverse complement strand
TTCGCCGGCAAGCCTGGCTCCTACAGAATCGCGGGATGTTCAGGTATGGGGGTTCACACCAAAGCTGTAGGAGCCGGCTTGCCGGCGATGGCGATTTCACGAACGCCTTCGCCGGCAAGCCTGGCTCCTACAGAATCGCGGGATGTACAGGTATGAGAGGTTCACACCAAACCTGTAGGAGCCGGCTTGCTGCGGGCGGCGTTCCGACGATGGCGATTTCATGAACGCCTTCGCCGGCAAGCCTGGCTCCTACAGAATCGCGGGATGTTCAGGTATGGGAGGTTCACACCAAACCTGTAGGAGCCGGCTTGCTGCGGGCGGCGTTCCGGCGATGGCGATCTCATGGACGCCTTCGCAGGCAAAGGTTTGGTGCTTTACTGGAAAGACCCCGCCCCCTGCGAGTAGCCCCGCCATGAACCGCAACGACCTGCGCCGCGTGGACATGAACCTGCTGGTGATTTTCGAAACCCTGATGTTCGAAAAGAACCTGACCCGGGCCGGGGAAAAGCTGTTCCTCGGCCAGCCTGCCGTCAGCGCTTCGCTGGCCAAGTTGCGTGATCTGTTCGATGACCCACTGCTGGTGCGCAACGGTCGTGTGCTGGAGCCGACCCAGCGCGCTCTACAGATTCTCAAGGAGTTGCAGCCGGCGATGGACACCATTTCCGGCGCGGTCAGCCGGGCCAAGGATTTCGACCCGGCCACCAGCCGCGACGTGTTCCGCATCGGCCTGTCTGACGACGCCGAGTTCGGCCTGTTTCCGCCGCTGCTCAAGCAGATCCGCGAAGAGGCGCAGAACGTCGTGGTGGTCGTACGGCGGGTGAATTTCCTGCTGATGTCGTCGATGCTCGCCAGCGGTGAGATTTCCGTCGGGATCAGCTACACCACCGAATTGCCGGCCAACGCCAAGCGCAAGAAACTGCGCGACCTGAGCGTGAAGATCCTGCGCGGCGACAGTCGGCCCGGTGTCCTGACGCTGGATGATTACTGCGAGCGCCCTCACGCGCTGGTGTCGTTTTCCGGGGACCTGACCGGGGCCATCGACAATGACCTCGCCCGCATCGGCCGTTCACGCCGCGTGGTGTTGGCAGTGCCGCAGTTTGCCGGGCTGCGCGCCTTGCTGGCCGGCACCGACATGCTCGCCACGGTGCCGGATTACGCCGCGTGTGCGCTGATCGAAGGCAGCAGCCAGTTACGCGCCGATGACCCACCGTTTGACATCAACCTGTCCGAACTGTCGATGGTCTGGAACGGGGTCAACGATAACGATCCGGCAGAACGTTGGTTGCGCGCGCGAATTGCCCAACACATGTCGGCGCCACTGCCGGGGGGGTGAGCGAATTGAAATCCGGATCGGTCTCGCGCAGGAAGATCGGCAGGTCCGTCATCGGCGGCATGGCCGGAATGTCGAAGTACATCTGGATCACCCAGCCACGGTGATAACTGGCGTGATTGACCACGTGCAGCAGCATCGCACCGGCGCTCATGGTCCCGCTTTCGCCCGAGACGAACGTGAACTCCAGGGGTTTATCCAGCGAGGCGTCGGTCTGGCGTTCGCTCCAGTCGCAGTACCAGTGATCGATGTCTTTTTGTGCCATGCGCAGATCGGCGAGATCGGGATGCAGCAGATCGTGCGAAGTCTTGAAGCCGTGCCCCCGGCCTTCGAGGTGGGCCTGCCAGATGCAGTCCACGACGTAGATGTGGTTCAGCGTGCCAATCATGTTCTTGAACACCGAGACCCGTTCTTTGTTGACCTCGCCCGGTGGCAAATCGGCCAGGCTGTCAAAGAGACGTTGATCGGCCCAGCGTTTGTAATCGGCCAGCATGCGGGCTGTGCGTACGTTAATCATCAGAGGTCTCCCATTGTGATGGGCGCACTGCAAAGCATAGTCCTCGTGAGGCGTGGCAGCTCAAACGCTGATCATCGGTCGCCCAGTGCCTGCGTTACCCGCTCGGCCAGCGCCAGGCAACTGGTCAGCCCCGGCGATTCGATGCCGAACA
Organism: Pseudomonas sp. BF-R-01; assembly: GCF_019946615.1. Lineage (NCBI taxonomy): Bacteria > Pseudomonadati > Pseudomonadota > Gammaproteobacteria > Pseudomonadales > Pseudomonadaceae > Pseudomonas > Pseudomonas sp. BF-R-01. Next base: position 8,776 of record NZ_JAGYFX010000152.1, on the reverse strand, counting down.
GATTGACCAGTCCGGGCACGCCATGCGTGGCGGGGTCGCTGATGATGAAGTCGGCGGCGGGTTCTGTCGGGCCGGTGATTTTCGGGCGGATGCCGCTGTAGGCCGGTTGCAGGCTGTCATCGGGCAAGGCGGGCCAGTAACGCCGGATGGCCTCGTAGAAACCATCGGCACGGCGCGGATCGACGCGGTAATCGACGTGATCAATCCACTCGACATCCGGTCCGAAACGCGCCTGACCACCCAGATCGAGGGTCATGTGCACCCCCAGCCCCGCGCTCTCCGGTGCCGGGTAAACCAGGTGCCGGAACGGCGCGCGGCCGCTGAAACTGAAATAGCTGCCCTTGCACAAACGAGCCGTTGGCACGTGCTGCGACGACAGGCCCTCAATGCGGCTCGCCACCTGCGGGGCGGACAACCCGGCGCAATTGATCAACTCGCGGCAGCTCAGGGTCATCGGCTGGACGCCACCCATCTGCAATTCGAAACCGTGTTCGCTGCATCGGGCCGACATCAATGGCGTATGAAACGCCATCGACGCCCCGGCGGCCTCGGCGTCCGCCTGAAGCGCCAGCATCAGGGCATGGGAATCGACAATCCCGGTAGAGGGCGACCAGAGCGCGGCGACGCAGGACAGCGCCGGTTCAAGGTCACGGGCCTGGTTGGCGTCCAGCCATTGCAAGTCATCGACACCATTGCGGGCGCCCTGCTCCAACAACTTCTGCAACGCCCCGCGCTGGTCATCATCAGTAGCGACGATGAGCTTGCCCAGTCGCTGATAACCGACGCTACGCTCATCACAAAAGACGTAAAGGCGTTGTTTGCCCTCCACGCATAATTGCGCCTTGAGGCTGCCGCTCGGGTAATAGATGCCGGCGTGGATCACTTCCGAATTGCGCGAACTGATGCCCACGCCAATGCCCTCGCCGGCTTCGACCAGAATCACTTCGCGCCCGCTGCGGGCCAACGCTCTGGCCACCGCCAGCCCGACCACACCGGCCCCGACCACCACGCATTCGATATCGACACTCACCTGCCCTGCGCTCCTTTTAAACGATCAAAACGTGCCGGGATAACTGCCGCCGTCCAGCAACAGATTTTGCCCTGTCAGGAAACCAGCGTGGGCGCTGCAGATGAATGCGCAATAGGCGCCGAACTCATCGGGCTGGCCAAAGCGCTGGGCCGGAACGTTTTTGCGCCGCTGTGCGCTGATGCTCTCGACGCTGGCACCATTGGCCTCGGCGGCGGCGCTCAGGGTTTTGTGCAGGCGCTCGGTCTCGAACGGGCCGGGCAACAGATTATTGATCGTGACGTTGTGCCCGGCCAGCCGCGACTGCCGCGCGAGCCCGGCGATAAAACCGGTCAAGCCGCTGCGGGCGCCGTTGGACAGGCCCAGCACATCGATCGGCGCCTTCACTGCACCGGAGGTGATATTGACGACGCGCCCAAAACCGCGCTCGGCCATGCCATCGACACAGGTCTTGATCAGCTCGATGGGCGTCAGCATGTTGGCATCCAGCGCCTTCAACCAGTCTTCGCGTTGCCAGTCGCGGAAGTCACCCGGCGGCGGGCCTCCGGCGTTATTGATCAGGATGTCCACCTGCGGGCAGGCCGCCAATACTTGCTCGCGGACGGCCGGCTCACTGATGTCGCCGGCCACCGTACGCACTTCGATGCTCGGCGCCAGGCCGCGTAATTCTGTGGCGGCAGCTTGCAACGTTTCGTCGCCACGGGCGTTGATCACCAGGTTCACGCCCTCCTTCGCCAAGGCTCGCGCACAGGCCAGCCCCAAGCCTTTGCTGGCGGCGCAGACAATCGCCCAGCGACCCGATATGCCCAATTCCATGACGATGCTCCCGACGGTTCGAAAACCTTAAGTTACCACCGTGCGCCGTCGGGATACCCCAGGGAATCAGGTTTGTTCGGCAATTCAATTGTTCCGGATTATCACGAGTGGATCGCCCAGAACCTCAACCACGACAACCTCACGGTTGAAGTGCTGAGGCTGGAAGCGGCCCGGCGGTTGCTGGAAGAGTCCGAGTGCAATATTGAGCAGATTGCCCAGGGGGGCGGGTTGGGGATGAGGAGCGGATGCGGTTTACGTTTCAGCGCAATTTGGGGGTTCGCCGAGGGAGTATCGGAGGCGGTTTTCGCGGTGATGAGGGAAGTCTGGAGCAAACTTCCTTCGTTCGGATATGGCTAGATCACAGCACTATGTATGCTCCGCTGATGGCGAAGCATACAGTTGCGATGTGAAAAACGTGTGCCGCAAGTCGGGCAAACGTAGGGCTTTTCTCCGGTATGGGTGCGCATGTGAATATCAAAAACACTTTTCCGGGCAAAACTTGCGTCACAAGTCGAGCACTTATAAGGCTTTTCTTCGGTATGAGTGCGCATGTGCGCCTTCAAATGAGACGATTGCGCAAAACCTGTTTCACAAATTAGGCACTTATAAGGCTTTACTCCGGTATGTCTGCGCATGTGCTCCTTCAAACTACCCTTTTGCGCAAAGCATTTGTTGCATAACTCGCAGCTGTACGGTTTTTCACCGGTGTGGGTTCGCAGGTGGTTATCTAAATTACTTTTACCCGCAAATCTTTTGGCGCAACGCGGACAGCTAAACCGCATATTCCTGCCGTGCGCCTGCTCCCTCCCATCACCCGCAGCAGAGGTCGAGGGCTGGGGTTCTGCCTGACTCAGGACTGGCGCTGGTTGACTGGTACCGCGTATCGGCGACACCGGAGCCAAATCCGTCACAGGCGTAGATGCAGGTGGCATAGGCATGACGGGCTGTGGTGATGGGGGAGGTTCATGAATTTCGTCGGCTGGCAAATCATCCGGATCTGACGCCATATCCTCGCCAACCAGCGCAGCAAAGACTTCAAGGGTATCGGGGTAGCCTTCCAAGGCCTTAATAAACTCAAGCTGCGCGGTCTGACCAAACGATTGGTCATCGTCTTTTACTCGCCCATCTCTGTCGAAATAGCGCATCGGCGAATTCCCGACAAACCCATACCGATTCAACCCGTCCACCTCCCCCGCCGGGTCCGGGTTGAGCCAGCCGTGTTGCCAAGGCGCGTAGTACCGATAACCGTAGTAATACAACCCGGTGGCGTCACGCTCCTTGCCCGAGTAACCCTTGGTTTTATACGACGCCTTGGCGGCGTGATGTGCCACCCACCACGCCCGGCCACCAAACGGCAGATAGCCTTCGTCACTGATCACCGCGCCCTTTTCGTCCAGCTCCAGTTGGCTGGAGCCCAGGTGATCGCTGACGCTGTAACTCAAATAATCGTTGTCCACCCCGGTGGGCGGTGAGCCGACCCAATGCCGCAGCCGCACCGTGTTGCGTCCGGCTTCGATCTCCAGCACATGCCGCTCGGCTCCGTCGGCGGTGCGGTGAATTTCCACACCCGGCAGGTAGCGTACCTCGGCGATCAAGGTGCGGCGTGAGGTCAGTTCGCAGCGTACTTTGCGCAGGCGTTTGCCACCGCCGCCGTAGCGATAGAGTTCACGGTCGTCCGGACCATCTTCGCGGGTGACCGGGGACACCTGACTTAACTGGTTGCGCGCATCCCAGCGCAGCGTTTGCCCGCGCAGCAGGTGAAGCTGATTGCCGTTGCCGTCGAACTCTCGGGTGAAATCCGGCGGTGGATCGCCGTCGTGCTGGTTCACGCGACGGTTGCTACTCACATCCACGGCCCAACGCCGAGTGAACGGCTGCGCGCCAAGATGCCGCAATTCCAGCGGGTTACCGCCGGCGTCGTAATCGTATTCTTCGCGGTAGTTGACCAGCGCGTTCGGGTCGTTGGCGGCGCGGTAGACCTCTCGGCCGGTGGCGCAAATCAACCGGTACAGGCTGTCGTAGGCGTAGGTGCTGACGGGGTCGACACGCTGGTTCTTGAAATAGGTGGTGGTTTTGGCCTGGTCATCGATCCGCACCGGATTGCCGACCGGGTCGTAGGTGTAATGCAGCTTTTGCAGCGGCGGTTGATTGGGCAGGCCGGCACTCAAGTGCAGCAGGCGCGCGTCTTCCGGACGGAATTCGGCACGGGTGACCACGCCGTTGCCGGCCGTTTCCTGCTCGACCAGACCGCCAGCGTTGTAGCGGATCTCGCTGACCAGCGTCACCTCGGCCTCGCCTTGGCGCTGCAAGAAAACCGCACACAATTGCCCGGCGCAGGTGCGGCTGAACCGTCGGCGGTTGAGCATGGCGTCGATTTGCGTCGTGACCTCGCCCAAGGCGTCGTAGGTCCAGCGACTGTCGAGGCCGGGTGTGGGTTCGAGTAAGGCATTGCGCGCTTCAATTTCCAGCGGCCAGTGCACCGGATCGAGCGACGCCAGAAAGTGGCTGCTTTCCAGCAACGGCAGGCCGCGCAGGTTGTAGTCGGGCATGTGCCGGGTGGTGCTCGGGTCGTCGTGGCGGATCATCTGCCCGCATTGATTTCTGGGACTACCGCTGGGGTCACCGTATTGAAAACGCTCGACCACCCGTGGTGTTTCGTCCTCAAGTTGTTCGGTCACCGCGATGGGACGTAACTGTTGGTCATAGGCGCGTTGCTCTGTGCAACGGCTGTCCCAGCGTTGCAGGATCTGACCCGCCGGGCCCAACAACGACAGAGTCCAACCTGAATCGACGCTGACGTTCAGTAACTCGCTGCCGGACAAGCCACGGAGGGAACTTCGATTCGGTCCACGCCCCGCAGTCCCCAATCGCGGATCCACACGCGCCACTTCCCGCCCCAACGGATCAAACACCTGCCGGGTGATCTGCGGCTGCGCCGGTTGCCCTACCGCAGAACGGCAATAAGCCACCGCGCGCACCGCCAGACGTCGCGGGTCAATGACCGCGAGATCGGGAGTGTGGGTGTCCACGCCAAGGTTATTCATAAAGGTTGAATACCATGCGACGCGAACGGCGACTACTGACAGAAATAACAGGTCAATCCATGCCGATGCCAACAGCCGAGCGGATCCAAACCTGCGCATTGAAGTGATTGTGTATGCGGCAAGGAACTCCTGACGGCCGCCGCGCATCCTAAATTATGTGGTACTTCCATTACGCTTTCAGAGGACACCGTCATGCGCCGTCTGATCATCATTTCTTCCCTTGTGTTGTGTTTACCCTTTGGCTCGGTTTTCGCGGATGTGGATGCGGGCGATGTGGCCACCTCGGCCGGGGTTTCCGCTTCGCTGTACTCGACGTTCAAGGACGACAAACTCATGATCCCCGCCCGGGATGATGCCTCCAGCTTCGTGGCCAGTGGCGGTGCGATTCGTGGGGTGTATCTGGAGTCGGTCATGCAGCAGATCCGCCAGGACAATCCCGGACTGAACGCCAGCGATGAAGACCTCGCCAGAGCGATTCTGATCCAGGACGGTGCCGCTGCCGGGCAATGAAGGCTGAAACATTCGCGGTGGGGCTTGTGACACCTGACCAGGCGTTTACGGCCCTGCTTCGCTTGCCGGCTACTTTGCGCTTTCAGCGGATGAACGCGCCCATCCGGCAACGAGTTGTGCGTTGATGCTGACGCCACCGCACACCACGATCACTACGTCATGGGCATCGGCAATTGCCGGGTGGTCCAGATAGCCGATTGCCAACGAAACACCGCACGCCGGTTCAACCAGCTGGCGCAAATCGTTGGCATACCGCACCACGCCCATGATCGCTTCGTCATCGCCGAGCACCACGCATTGGTGAGGAAAATCGAGGATGTGTTGCACCGGCCAGGCGGCCACTTGAGCCGCGCCGAGCGAGGTGGCAACGGTGTCGATGCGCGAAAGCCTGACCGGATGCCCGGCCTTGATCGCGGCCGAAAAAGACGCCGCACCCATGGTTTCGCAGGCGATGATGCGGCAATCCATACGGCCATGCCGAATCAATCCCGTAAGAATACCTGCCAGCAAACCACCGCCCCCCACCGACGTCACCAGCGTATCGACTTGAGGGCAGTCCTCGAGAATCTCATCGATCATCGTGCTGTGCCCTTCCCACAACACCGGATGATCGAAGGCCGGCACGTATTCGGTGTCTGCCCCTTTTGAAAGCTCCTTCGCCCGCTGATTGGCGTCGTCCCAGACCTTGCCGTGAACAATCACTTCGGCACCGGTTTTACGAATCCTCGCGCGCGTGCTTTCCGGGGTGGTGTGTGGCACCACGATGCAGGCTTGCAACCCCAGGCTGGCCGCCGCGACAGCGGTGGCGAAACCGGCGTTGCCACCGGAAGGACAGACCACCTTGCGCTTGCCCTCGGCCTTTGCCTGGCTGCACAACAGCCCCATGCCGCGCAGTTTGAACGAGCCGCTGGGTTGCAGGTTTTCCAGCTTGAGCCAGATCCGCCGAGTGGGGGTCGACAAACCCGGGTGCAGGATCAGGGGGGTTCTGATGTGAAGCATGTTGGGTTCCTCGGGCGCGCACCGACGGATCGAGTTCTTCAACCAGCCGGTGTTGCACGGTCCTTATCCAAGCTTAGATCACCCTGGCCCGAGCTTGCTGTTTCAACGATAACGCGGTGCCGCCGTGGAGTTGCCGAACAAGCCCGACAAGGTTTTGCGCTGGGCTTCGTAACGATCCCACTGCTCGCCATCGTGCAGGCCCGGAATGGTCACCACTTCCCCGCTCGCAAGCCCCACCAGCGCGGCGTCGACCATGTCCTCAGCGGACATCACGATCTCCTGCGGCAGGTTTTCCACCGGGTTGCCGGCCTCGCTCCAGAACTCAGTCGCAGTGGCGCCGGGCAGCACGGCCTGAATACGGATGCCTTTATCCGCCAATTCGTGGTGCAGCGATTGGCTCAGGCCCAACACAAATGCCTTGGTCCCGCCGTACACGCCGTTGAGGATTTCCGGCGCAATCGCGACGATCGAGGAGATGTTGATCACGGTTCCGGTGCCACGGGCGACGAAGCCTGGCACAACCGCGTAGGCCAGGCGCATCAGCGCGGTGACGTTGAGGGTGATCATGTCTTCCATGTCATCCACCGGGCTGCCCAGCAGCGGCATCACGGCGCCGACCCCGGCGTTGTTGACCAGCAATGTAATGCTGGCGTCGTTACGCAGAATGCCTTCAACCCGGCGCAGATCAGCCCGGTTTTTCAGGTCGGCGGCGACCACTTCCACGGCACGCCCGGTTTCGTTGCTCAGGTGATTGGCCAGGGCGTTCAGTTTGGCCTGGCTGCGGGCGACCAGAATCAAGTCATACCCCTGACGGGCGAGACGGTCGGCGTAGACCGCGCCGATGCCGGATGAGGCGCCCGTGATCAGGGCGGTGCCTTTGGACGAGAGAGCCATGTTCAGTTTCCTTCACAGTGAGGCGAGGTGTTCGCCGGGTGTGAACAGTTATAAATTGACTGACGCTTGTCTCAAATGACGTTTAAAGTACGTTTTCAGGACATATCCTTTTGAGGAGCCGGCAATGACTTCCGTAGCGTTTGTGGTGTTTGAAGGCTTCCAGTCCATGGCGCTGGCGGCGATGCCAGTGTTCGAATACGCCAACTTCAGCGCTGGCGAGACGCTTTATACGGTGAGTGTGGTGTCGGAAGACGGCCGCACTTTGCGCGCCTCCGGTGGTTTGAGCGTTGGTACCGAGGCGTTTGGTGAGCGGGTGTTCGACACGGTGATCGTGGTCGGCGGCGATGCCATTCTCGAGCAGGCGCCCGAGGGGGTATTGAATTACCTGCGCGGCAGCATCAAGACCGCACGGCGTACGGCGTCGATCTGTTCCGGCGCCTTTGTGTTGGCCCAGGCGGGTTTGCTGGAAGGACGGCGGGCGACCACGCACTGGGCGTACGCACGGGAACTGCAGGTGCGGTTTCCGTCGATCAAAGTGGAAGAGGATCGCATCTACGTGGTCGACGGTTCGATCTGGACGTCCGCCGGGATGACCGCCGGTATCGACCTGGCGCTGGCCATGGTTGAAAAGGATCACGGTGCCGAACTCGCCCGCGCCGTGGCGCAGAAACTGGTGATGTACCACCGACGCGCGGGCGGCCAGTCCCAGCACTCGGCGCTGCTGGAACTGGAGCCGAAATCCGACCGCATCCAGACCGTGCTCGGTTATGCCCGCGAACACCTCGCCGAAGCGTTGTCGGTGGAACACCTGGCGGACGTGGCGAGCCTCAGCCCGCGCCAGTTCAGCCGGGCGTTTCGCGCCGAAACCGGGCAGTCGCCGGCCAAAGCCATCGAAAACCTGCGCCTGGAAGCCGCTCGACAGATGCTGGAACGCGGGCGGTTGACCCTCGATCAGATCGCCACCGAAACCGGTTTTAGCGACCGCCGGCGCATGCGTGAAGCCTTCCTCAGAGCCTTCGGCCAACCGCCACAAGTAATTCGCCGCAACGCCCGAGCCGAGGTTCTGTAGGAGCCTGCTTGCTGGCGATTGGCCCTTGAGGCAGATGGTGATTTTGAAAATGCCATCGCCAGCAAGCCGGCTCCTACAGGGTCCGGGACAATCCCCGTGTCCTCCGTCATATGCACCATTTGTAGGAGTCAGCTTGCTGGCGATTGGCCCTTGAGGCAGGTGGTGATTTTGAGAACGCCATCGCCGGCAAGCCGGCTCCTACAGGGTCCGGGGCAATCCCCGTGTCCTCCGTCATATGCACCATTTGTAGGAGCCAGCTTGCTGGCGATTGGCCCTTGAGGCAGACGGTGATTTTGAGAACGCCATCGCCGGCAAGCCGGCTCCTACAATGAATGGTGTATTCGTTGAATGTGCGGGGTGACTATGAAGATCTCGGCCAGATTGGCGTTTTTCGCCATTGTCAGCACCCTCGCCTAC
>NZ_JAGYFX010000151.1:0-10779 GCF_019946615.1 Pseudomonas sp. BF-R-01 | reverse complement strand
GAGCCAGGTCGGCTTTCAGGCCGCCTCGGCGGCTGTGGCGGTAGTCGCCCCCTCGAGAGGCCGAGCGCAGGTTCTGCGCAGTGGGCAACCCGGCATGGATGCCGGGTTAGCCGCCCCCGGCCATGGATGGCCGATGGCGGCGGGCCCACGGAGCAGGACCGGAGCGAGGGGATGCCGAGCCTAGGCGAGGCACCGAACGAAAGGGGCAAAAGCGCTTTGGTTACTTTCGCGCTTTTCGAAAGTGACTCGCCGTAAGGGCGAAACCAATAGCAGCCATCACAGCAGCAACGGATATGCACCCGAACAAAGCCCCCCCACCATTTCCCATCAGACTCAAGGCGCCAAACGGCTCCGTTTCCAGACACCCTCATGCAAGCGATAGTCAATACGGTCATGCAACCGGTCCGCACGCCCCTGCCAAAACTCCAGGCGCTCAGGATGCAGACAATAGCCGCCCCATTGCTCAGGTCGCGACACAGTCTGCCCGACGAAGCGTTTGATCGTGTCAGCCAACAGCAATTCAAGCGCTGCCCTACTCGCCAGCGGACGGCTTTGCGGCGAAGCCCAGGCACCGAGACGACTGGCCATGGACCGGGAATCAAAGTACTCATCCGACAACGCCGGATCCAGCCTCGAGACGCGACCTTCAATACGCACCTGCCGCTCCAGCCCCGGCCAGAAAAACGTCATGGCGGCATAAGGATTGGCGGCCAGTTGCTGACCCTTGTCACTCTGGTAATGACCGAAGAACGTAAACCCTTCCTCGCTCAAACCCTTGAGCAACAGGACACGACAGTGCGGCCGCCCTTCGCTGTCGACCGTCGCCAGCATCATGCTATTGGCTTCGACAGGCGCGCTCTCGGTATCGCGGGCCAGTTGCAGCCATTGGCGAAACATCACCAAAGGGTCATCCAGCGCATGCTCGTCCTGCAAGCCATACAGGGTGTAGTTGCGGCGCATTTGGGCCAGGGAAAGCGGCATGACAGTGATCTCCGGAAGGTTTTGCTCAGTGTGCGAGGCACTGCGCCAACCGACCTTGACCGCCATCAACAGTGTCGATTACTTGAGCCGCAGACGCCGCGCCAGTTTGTGCAAATTGCTCGGATCGACTTCCAGAATCCGCGCCGCGCTGGCCCAGTTTTCCCCGGATAGGCTCAGGGCCTGGAGAATTTTCTTGCGTTGATAATCGTCGACGGCTTCACCCAGCGGCTGGAATGGCAGATCAGCCGGAGCGGCGTCGGACGGCTCAGAAACAACCTGCGGTGCGTTCGGAGCACTGTCGAGATCAAGAATCTCGGGCTCCAGCGTCATGATCAACGCACGACTGCTACCGCGACTGAGCTGCTTCAAGGCGGCACGACTGATCACATGCTCCAGCTCGCGCACGTTGCCCGGCCAGGTATACGCCAGCAACGCGCGTTCCGCCGCCGGCGACAGACGCAAGCCACGCAGGCCGAGCCGCGCCCGATTGAGCTCAAGGAAATGCCCGGCCAGCATCAACACGTCATTGCCGCGTTCGCGCAACGACGGGATCGGCACCGGGTACACCGAGAGCCGGTGATACAGATCGGCCCGAAACAGGCCATCGCGAATGCTGTCCGGCAGGTGCCGATTGGTGGCGGCGATGATGCGCACATCGACATGCAGCGGCTTGTCCGCGCCCAGGCGCTGGATCTCGCCGTTCTGCAAGGTGCGCAGCAATTTCGCCTGCACACTCAATGGCAACTCACCGACTTCATCGAGAAACAGCGTGCCACCGTTGGCCGCATCGAAGCGCCCGGCACGGTCACCCGTGGCACCGGAGAAGGCGCCTTTGACGTGTCCGAACAATTCACTTTCCGCCAACGACTCGGGCAAGGCCGCGCAGTTGACCTGAATCAGCGGCTTGTGGCTGCGCCGCGACAGACGATGCAAGCGCCGGGCGAACAGTTCTTTGCCAACACCGGTCTCGCCCAGCAGCAACACCGGCAGATCGGAGTCGGCCAACACGTCCAGCTCATTGAGTAGCTGATGCAACACCTCACTCTGCCCGAGGATCTCGCCCTCCTCGACCGGCATTCGCAAATCCTGAGGATCGCTGCGAGACAGGCGCAAGCTGCGGTTTTCCTGTTCCAGGCGAGTGACCCGCACGGCTGCTTCGATCTGCAGGGTGCAACGCTTGAGCTCCTCCCGCGCACGGCTGTCGAAGGTTCCAGCGTGCAGCGCATCGAGGGTGATCGCGCCCCAGATCCGACCCTCGACATACAGGCTCACGCCCATGCAGTCATGCACCGGCAGCGGTTCGCCGATGTGGTTGTCGAGCAATCCGTCGTAAGGGTCCGGCAGGCGACTGTCGGGCTCGAACCAGACGGGCTCGCGCGAGGCCATGATCGCCGCCAGCCGGGGATGCTGGGCAATGACGAACCGGCGCCCCAACGCTTCATGCACCAGCCCCACCGTCGCCACGGGCCTGAGGCTGTCGTCATCCAGACGCAATAAACCCACCGCGCCACTGTTGAAGTATTGGCGCAGGGTCTGGACCAGTCGTTGCAACCGTACGGCATTGGGCAACTCGACAATCAGGTCGGCCGCCAGGCTTTCACGCAGCATGGTTTTAATTACCCTCTATGGTGGGATTCACCCTAATGCGTCAGGGTGCGCATCACCACAACTAAAAATAAATTCATATTTATCAATCAGTTAAATATGGCACGCCGGATGCAACAAGCCAGGGGAACCGTTGAAACCCAAGCAAGGAACCCCTGATGAGCCAGACCCTACTGGAACAAAGCCTCGGCCAACTGGCCTGCGACATTCCCGGCGCCACCCGAATCTTTCACAACTTCAAACTGGACTTCTGTTGCGGCGGGCATAAAAGCCTGCGGGAAGCGGCCCTTGGCAAAGACCTCGATCCGCTGCTGATTGCCGATGCCCTGGAAACCCTGCAAGACACCGGCGAAACCCAGCACGACTGGCGTACCGAAACGTCCGAGGCGTTGATTGCCCACCTCCTGACGCGCTACCACGCCCGCCACCGCGAGCAACTGCCGGAACTGATCCGCCTGGCCCGACGCGTCGAGCAAGTGCACGGCGCGCGCAGCACCTGTCCCAACGGCCTGGCCGATCTGCTGAGCGACATGCAGCAAGAACTCGAAGGCCACATGCTCAAGGAAGAACAAGTGCTCTTCCCGATGCTGCAACAGGGCATCGGCCCGCAGGCCGCACCGCCGATCCAGGTGTTGCGTTTCGAACATGATCAACATGGCGAAGCGCTGGAACAGATGCTCGCCCTGACCCACCACATCACTCCGCCGGCGGATGCCTGCAACACCTGGCGCGCACTCTATCGCGGGTTGCTGGAATTCAAGGACGACCTGATGCAACACATTCACCTGGAAAACAACGTGCTGTTCATTAACGCCCTGAACCCACACCACTGATCACACTTTTCGCGAGCAGGCTCGCTCCCACAGGGATCAACATTCCCCTGTGGGAGCGGGCTTGCTCGCGAATGGCGTCACCTCAGAACTACCGGTTTTACAGCGCCATCAGCCGTGCCAATAGAACATTGCCTTGGCCAGGATCACGATCAACACCATGTGCCCGAGAATGCTGCGGCGAATCCAGGTCGCGCGGGTCGTGGACAGCCGCGCGCTTTTCAGCCAATACGCCAGCAGCAGGTAATGGCCGATGATGCTCAGGGCCAGGATGATTTTCAGGCTCAGCAAAGTGCCAAAACTGCTGGCCAGCGGCTGGCTCAAAACACCGCGGTGTTGCCAGGCGAGCGCGATGCCGGCGCCATACAACAGCAACACCACACCGTGCAGCACCTTGCGCGAGCGCACGGCAATCGCCTGATCCGCCGTCGCTCGCGCCGTTTCCGCCAGCGGCTGGCGGGCGCGGTGCCAGATCACCACTTCGAAAAACAGCGTGCCGATGAAGGCGATGGCTGCCAGCAAATGCGTAATCAACAAAAAGGGATACATCATCGCCCGCCTCCATTCTTTGGCCTGCTCATCCCGGATGACCGTCGACCCGGGCCCGCAGCAGCATCGGCCCATAACGCCAGGCGTACAGCGCAAACGCCAGCGTCCAGCACAGACCGGCCAGCCACAACGCCGGCAAAGGGAAAAACACAATCAACACGACCCGACTCAGACACGCCAGGTTGAGCAAAATGAACGCCAAGGTCATGCCCGACGGCGGCTCCAGCGCACGACCGGTATGCCCAAGCGTTACCCGAGCGATCATCGCCAACACCAGACCGCCCATGGCGCCGATCGTCAGGCAATGCACTGCCAGGCTCGGGTTCAGCGGTACGCCGAAATGCCACAGCGCCATGCCGAGACAGGCCACCGCCAGCCAGCCGTAAGCCAGGTGCAGCGACCACAACAACGGCACGCGCCACAGGCCGCGATCTTGCCAGCGCACCAGGCGCACCAGATGCCCAGCCCCCAGCACCGCGAACAACAAACCCACCCAGACATTGGCGTTGAGCGCAGGGCCGACGGCATACAGCAACGCCACCAGTGGCGAGCCAATCAGCAGCAGCCAATCCAGCCACGGCCAAGGCGCGACAGCGTCAACCCGGCCGAGGCCGCGCTGGGTGAAGAACGGAATGACGCGCCCGCCGATCAACCCCATCATGGCCGCCACCAGCCAGATGCCGGTCAGCACGCCCTGACGCTGCCAGCCCTCATGACCTGCGACCAGCCCCGACACGGACAACCCGTCAGCCCCGGCCAGCAACAGCAGGACCACCACAATCGGGTAGTTACGCTTTTGCCGTACCTTCCACAACGTGAAGCCCATCAACGCCGCCACCGCCAGCGGGAACGCCATTTCCAGCACCACCAGCAGCGGCCACGGCGCATTGACCAGCCACGCCACGCGCGCCGCCAACCACAGCAGCGCCAGCGCGGCCAGCGGTTTGCCGCTGAGGCCGGGGCGACCGGTCCAGGTCTGTACGGCCGTCAGCAGGAAGCCCGCAATAATCGCCAGCCCGAACCCGAACAGTAATTCATGCCGATGCCAGCCCAGCCAACCACCGGCCGGCTGCCATGCGGACAACGAACCGCTGAAGGCCGCCAGCCAAAGCGGGATGACCAGCACGGCCAACAGGCCGCCCGCGAGGAAGAACGGCCGAAAGGCCAGACGTAACAGCGGCGCGATGGCCATCGCTTTACGGCGGTCAAGCACTTGCATAAAGCCACTCCTCTACCTTGTTGCTGACCTGGCGCCAACCAGCACGCGAGGTAATTCCGGGTGCAATCATCGGGTATTGCCGAGCAATTGCCTTTGTCGCAGATCAAGTGTGCAAGGGCCGTGCCCCCGCTCCAGATCAACGGCTGGCGACACTTCCTAGCTGTAACGGTAGCTGATGCAGGGTAAAAATGACCATTTAAGGGTTGTTTTTACCCTTATTGCATGGGTCTTTTTTACCCTGAGCGTCTACAACCCCAATAAACGAAGGCCTTCAGGCATGGCCCGCGTCTTGCTCAAGCCTCGGGAACTCAAAGCAAACTCGATCCCGGGAGCCCTCATGAAAAAAGTCGTCCAGCCACTGGCCTGGTTTGTGGTGTTGACCTCCGTCCTGGCGGTAGCCAGCGGCATCTCCCTGGGCCTTGTCTGATTCTTGATCGCAAGCCACTCCTCAACCTTCAGGATGAATTCCCATGGTGCTTCATCGCGTCCATCACCAGATTCTGCGCAGTCATCACTTGTTCGAGCCGTTGAATGAAGAACAGCTGGATGAATTGATGAGTACCAGCCAACTGCTGAGCATCGACAAAGGCGAGCCGTTGTTCCGTCAGGGCGAGCCGGCCGATTCGTTCTATTTCGTGATTGCCGGGGCGGTGAAGATCTACCGCCTGACACCCGACGGGCAGGAAAAAGTATTCGAGGTGCTCAGCGATCGGCAAACCTTCGCCGAAGCGATGATGCTGATGGACACCCCCAACTATGTGGCCTCGGCCGAAGCGGTCTGCCCTACCCAGCTCTACCGGTTATCCAACAGCACCTACATGCGCTTGCTGCAGAACAACAGCCGGCTGACCTTCGCGCTGCTGGGCAAGCTCTGCGTTCGCCTGCACCAGCGGGTCAACGAAATCGAAACCCTGTCACTGAAAAACGCTACCCACCGGGTCGTGCGCTATCTGCTGACGCAACTGGTGCGCCAGCAAACCATCGACAGTCAATTCGAACTGCCGATGGCCAAGCAACTGATTGCCGGGCACCTGTCGATCCAGCCGGAGACGTTCTCGCGCATCATCCGCCGCCTGATCGATGAAAAAATCATTACCCAGGACGGCCGCCAGATCGCCATTCTTGATCGTCCACGCCTGGAACAGTTCGAGTGAGCGCCATGCCCGTCTGCCTGTATTGCCAGCACGCCAACCCATCAAAAGAAACCGAATGCCGCCACTGCGGTATGCCCCTGCCGGCGCTGGCCGAACGCTCTGAAGAGCGTCGGCAGCATCGGTTCATGTGGTTCTGCATCGGCCTGACGATCTTTTGCGTGGCGATGTTTTTCTGGCTGCCGCGCTGAAGCCAGGGTCAAGGCTGGGTCAACTGGCGATACAACTGCGGTAAGCGCAGAGGCAGTTGTTCGGGCTGGCGGATCAAGGTGTAGCCATTGGCGCCGAACATGTACGGCAAGTAGTCCCCGGCCTCTCGATCAATCGTGATGCAGAACGGCGTCAATCCCTGGCGCCGCGCCTCCCGCACCGCCTCGCGGGTGTCTTCGACACCGTAGCGACCCTCATACAAATCCAGATCATTCGGTTTGCCGTCGGTCAGCAGCAACAACAATTTGCTGCGTCGTTTGCTGGTGCCCAGCAGCTTGGTGGCCTGGCGAATGGCGGCGCCCATGCGCGTGTAATAACCCGGTTTGAGTCCCTGAATGCGACCTCGGGTGTTGTCGTCATAACGCTGGGTGAACGACTTGAGCTCCTGCATGCGCACTTGCTGGCGACGCAATGAGGAAAACCCGTACAGGGCAAAATCATCACCCAGCACCGACAGGGTTTCGCCGAACAGCAGCAAGCTGTCGCGGATGACGTCGATGACACGATGTTCATCGTTGAGATGGGCGTCGGTGGACATCGACACATCGGCCAGCAGCAGGCACGCGAGGTCGCGGCGGGTCTGGCGTTGTTCCATGAACAAACCCCGTTCGGCGCACTCGCCATGCTCGCGTTCAACGTGAAAATCCAGCCAGGCCTGCATGTCGAGTTCAGAACCCTGGGGTTGCTGACGTAACCACTGGCGGTCGTTGCGCAGGTGTTCGAACTGGCGGCGCAAACGTCGCGCCGAAGCCTTGAGTCGTGGCGGCAACGGCTGCGCTTCACAGTCGCGCGGCACCATCATTTGCAGATTGACGAAGCTGTCCTGCATCCGTTGCTTGCGATAGTCCCACTCCGGCAACTTGATGCCCTCGCCCAAGGGAATATCGTCAACATCGGCCGGCGGCAGGTCCAGGTGCAGCTTGAGGCCACCGCCCTTGCGCAGACGGGTGCGCGACAGCGTCAGTTCGTCCAGGTCATCGGCGACCCGGGCGGCGTCCGGGTCTTCGCTGTCGTCCGACCAGCGATCCAGATCCACGTGTTCGGTCCAACTGAACAGGTTCTCCAGGCGCACCACCAACAGCCCGCCATCACGGGTACTTTCATCGATCCGCGTGGCACGTTTGCGTCCGCTTTTCTGTTCACCGGGTGGCGTGGTCAACGACTCTTCGGATTCATCGCCCAGATCGGCTGCCTGCGCGCTGGCGAAATTTTGCGGCGGGTACAACCACAACGGCAGCGGCCAGGCTGCGCGTTCGCTACGAGGAAAATGCTCGACACTGCCCGGCTCACGCAACGCCTGGCATAACGCCCGTTCCAGCGCCGCTTCGCTGCGGTTCAACGAGGCCGGATCCGGGCGTAATTGCAGATGAGCATCGACCAGGCGTTGATAGCGGACGCGCAACGCGGGGAAGCGCTGCAACAGCTGTTGCGTCCAGCGCTGATTGTCCCGCCCCCAATGACGCATCGGCCCGGCCTGCGCCGCCAGCAGCGCGAGCCAACGATAGAGCTCCTCGTTCAGAGCGACGTCAGGAAACACCGCCAGGCTCGACGGCAGCCGAAGATTCGCCGCATCGCACCACGCCAACGGCACTTGTTTGCAGGTGCCGGCGATCTGCTGCAACACGTTGCGCCGCAGCAGCAGATCGCGGTCGCTGGCGGCTTCGACGCCGACACCGTTGGCACCGCCCATGGCGCGAAACAACAGCGCCAGCGGGCGTTGCTGGCTGATCAGCTCAACGCGTGCCTCGGGGAAATCCGCACTGGCGCGCCGGGTGATGAAACGGTGCCAGACACTGCCGACCCACTCTTCCAATTCAACGGTAAAGGCCATGGTAGTTGCCCTTTTTCCAAAGCAAAAAAACGGCCCGCTGTCTCAGCCGGGCCGACCTTTTCTAGCCGTTATGCAGGCTCATGACGGAACCACGGCAGCCGGGGCGCGCAAAGCGGCGCGGCCACGTTGCTTGAAGCTGAACAAGTAGCAGAGCAACCCGGCGAAGAAACCCACACCGGAACCCAGGCGGGCCCAGAACAGCACTTGCAAATGTTCGACGGTGGACATGAAGGGCAACGCGATTCCGTCGGCCTGCCAGCGTTGCAGGTAGACCTGCACGACACCGGCAGCGGTGAGGAACAATGTGATCATCACCATCGACAGGGTCATCAACCAGAAGCCCCAGATCTCCAGCGTCTGCGAACGCTCGTCGCCGGCTTCACCCAAGCCGCGCAAACGTGGCATGGCGTAGCTGATCAAGGTCATCACGATCATCGCGTAAGCGCCGTAGAAGGCCAGGTGACCGTGAGCCGCCGTCAGTTGCGAACCGTGGGTGTAGAAGTTGACCGGGGCCAACGTGTGCAGAAAACCCCAGACGCCCGCACCGAAGAACGCCGTGACCGTGGTGCCCTTGGCCCACAGCGTGGCCGCACGATTCGGGTGTTGCCGACGACGGTTCTTCACCATGCTGAACGCGAAGATCACCATGGCCAGGAATGGCAGCGGTTCCATGGCGGAGAAGATCGAGCCGACCCACAACCAGACCTCGGGCGCACCGATCCAGAAGAAGTGGTGACCGGTGCCGATGATCCCGGTAATCAGCGCCATGGCGATGATCACGTACAGCCATTTTTCCACGACTTCCCGGTCTACCCCGGTGATCTTGATCAGCACGAAGGCGAGCATCGAACCCATGATCAGTTCCCACACGCCTTCCACCCAAAGGTGCACCACCCACCACCAGTAAAACTTGTCACGGGCGAGGTTGCCGGGGTTGTAGAAGGAGAACAGGAAGAACACCGCGAGCCCGATCAACCCGGTCATCATCACCATGCTAACGGTGGTCTTGCGACCTTTGAGCAGGGTCATGCCGATGTTGTAGAGGAAGCCCAGGCACACCACCACGATGCCCATCTTGGTGATGGTCGGCTGTTCGAGGAACTCCCGGCCCATGGTCGGCAGCAACTCGTTGTGGGTCAGCCTGGCCAGGCCCGCATAAGGCACCAGCAGGTAGCCCAGGATCGTCAGCACACCGGCGGCGGCGAACACCCAGAACAGGAGGATCGCCAGTTTCGGGCTGTGCAGCTCTCGGTCGGCTTCTTCCGGGATCAGGTAGTAGGCCGCGCCCATGAAGCCGAACAGCAGCCAGACAATCAACAGGTTGGTGTGCACCATCCGCGCCACGTTGAACGGAATGATCGGGAACAGAAAGTCTCCGATCACGTATTGCAGGCCCATGATCAAACCGAACAGCACCTGACCGAGGAACAGGATCAGGGCAAACACGAAGTACGGTTTGGCCACGGCTTGCGAGGCGAATTTCAGATGTGGATTGGCAATGCTCATTGCTCAGCCCTCCTTGTTTGGCGGCCAGCCATTGGTGTTGATGTTCGAGCTCCATTTGAGGAACTCGGCGATGTCATCCACCTCCTGGTCACTCAATTTGAACTGAGGCATCGCGCGCCGGCCCGGTACGCCCAGCGGCTGCATTTTCATCCAGGCATGCAGGAAAGGTTTGAAGCCCTGTTCCCCGCCGCGCCGCTGAAAGACGTTGCCCAACTCAGGCGCAAAGTAGGCGCCCTCGCCCAGCAGCGTGTGGCAGCCGATGCAGTTGTTTTGCTCCCAGACTGTTTTGCCGCGAATCACTGATTCGGTTAATTGCGCTTCGTTACTGCGCACCGGGAAGGTCTGTTCCGTGTGGTAGGTCAAGGCCAGGAATACCAGGAAGAAGAAGATGCTTCCCCCGAAGTAGATGTTCCTGGCCATGCCTTTGGTGAAGGTCTCTGACATGGTCGCTTCCTCTTTGCTTGGCCCGTCCATGATAGGAAGCGAAGGGTTGAAACCTGCTTGATGGCGATCAAGAAACTCCGATGGTTTTGCTCGGGTATTGCCGATGCCGCTGATCTAATGTCGGAGCGTTTTTGTGTCAGGTGGTTTGTTTTTTTGAAGGGGGGGCATATCCGTTTTTGCGGTGATGGCTGGTATTGGTTTCGCCCTTACGGCGAGTCACTTTCGAAAAGCGCGAAAGTAACCAAAGCGCTCTTGCCCCTTTCGTTCGGTGCCTCGCCATGGCTCGGCATACCCTCGCTCCGGTCCTGCTCCGTGGGCCCGCCGCCATCGGCCATCCATGGCCGGGGGCGGCTAACCCGGCATCCATGCCGGGTTGCCCACTGCGCAGAACCTCCACTCGGCCTCTCGAGGGGGCGACCACCGCCACAGCCGCCGAGGCGGCCTGAAAGCCGA
>NZ_JAGYFX010000150.1:0-11402 GCF_019946615.1 Pseudomonas sp. BF-R-01 | reverse complement strand
GGCGATGGCGTCTTCAACATCGCCATCGCCAGCAAGCCGGCTCCTACAGGTCGGTGGTAAGCATGGGATTACGGCTTATTGGGAATCCCGTACTTACGCAACCGATGGGCAATTGCGGTGTGGGAGGTTTGCAGGCGGCTGGCCAGTTGCCGCGTGGAGGGGTAGCTGACGTAGAGTTTTTCCAGCAGGGTCTTTTCGAACTCTTCCATCGCCTGCTCCAGGCTATCGACTTCTGTGTCGCTCTGGCGCGCCACGGAGGTGCCGGCGATGTCGAGGTCGCCGATGTCCACCAGGCTGCTTTCGCAAATCGCCGCGGCGCGAAAGATCACGTTCTGCAATTGCCGCACGTTGCCCGGCCAGCGGTTGCCCAGCAACGCCGGGTAAGTGCCCGGCGCCAGGCGACACACCGGTCGCTGAATCTGCGCGCAGGCCTGCTGCATGAAATAGCGCGCCAGCAGCAGAATGTCCTGACCGCGTTCGCGCAGCGGCGGGACTTCGACGTTGAGCACGTTGAGGCGATAGAACAGGTCTTCGCGGAACGAGCCTTCGCTGACCATTTTTTCCAGATCGCGGTGCGTGGCGCTGAGGATCCGCACGTTGACCTTCACTTCACGATCACCGCCCACCCGACGGAAGCTGCCGTCGTTGAGGAAACGCAGCAATTTCGCCTGCAAATACGGCGACATTTCGCCGATCTCATCGAGAAACACCGTGCCCTGGTTGGCCAATTCCATCAGCCCCGGTTTGCCGCCCCGTTGCGCGCCGGTGAAGGCGCCGGGGGCGTAGCCGAACAGCTCGCTTTCGGCGAGGTTCTCTGGCAATGCCGCGCAGTTCAGTGCCAGGAACGGTGAACTGTGCCGCGCGCTGATGGCGTGACAGGCCCGGGCGACGAGTTCTTTGCCGGTGCCGGTTTCGCCCTGGATCAACAGCGGCGCATCGAGGGCTGCAACCCGCTGCGCGCGGGCCTTGAGCGTACGAATCGCCGGGGATTCGCCGAGCAGCGCATCGAACCCTTCGGCATGGTCGTGGTGCAGCGCCGAGAGGCGTTCGCCGATGCGGTTCGGTTGATACAGCGTCAGCAGGGCGCCGGCGTCGGTGATCGGCGTGGCGTCCAGCAACAAAGTCTGGCCGTTGACGGTGATCTCCCGCAGCGGCAGGCGAAAGCCGTGTTCCAGCAGGGCGTCGAGCAATGCGGGATCGGCAAACAGGTCAGCGACACTTTCACCGGCCGGTTCGCGACCGTACAAGGCAATCAATGCCGGGTTGGCCAGCAGCACCTTGCCGGCGCTGTCCAGGGCCAGTACCGGGTCGGTCATGGCCGCGAGCAGCGCATCGAGTTGTAAGTGTCGACGTTGGCCGGGAAGGATGTCGACCACCGTCATCGCTTGCACGCCGCGCACGCTGAGCAAGGCGTCGTGCAGCTCTTCGAGCACGTCCGGGCTCAGGGTCGGGGCGTCGATGTAGACGTTGGGCGGAACCATTTCCACCGCATCCAGATTGAGATTGCGCCCACCGAGCAGGGCCAGGACTTCCTGGGTAATGCCGACGCGGTCGATGAAGCTGACGTGGATACGCATGGGGCGGTTTTTTTATCTGACGTGCGGAGGGTGGCAAGTATGCCTTGGAGGAGGGGTTCAGGTGAAATCCGCTGATGGGATCGCCACCTGTAGGAGCCGGCTTGCTGGCGATCGCATCGCCTCGGTGCATCTGAAAAACCGAGGTGTTGCCATCGCCAGCAAGCCCGCTCCCACAGGTACAGCGTTCATCCAGGGGAATAGGGTTATTCGAAGTGTTCGATGTTCACCGGGTCGCCGGATTTCATATCCAACTGCTTGCGGATGTCTTCGAACATCAGATCGTAATGCTTGTGAACCGAGCCGATCTGACTATGGGTCTTCGGAATCCCGTACTTCTCGGCGATTTTCGTTACGTTGTTGGCGAAGTTGTAGGCTTCCTCCTTGCGCAGAAAGAAGGGCTCCTTCACGTCCTTTCCTTGAATACTGCCATGCAGGGTGAACTGAATTCCTTTCTCCCCCTTGGGATTCTTGCTGACTTCATAGTCGAGGTGCACGTTGTAGCTGACATCGTCCGGTGTCAGTGCATGGCGCTCAATGTGCAGGTGACCGGGCTCGAACTGTGCCATTGACGGTTCTCCTTATAAATAAGTAATGCCAGGTTTTGCCGTGCTGATGCGGGTGCCGGCCGTGCCCTGGACGATCGCCTCGATGTCCGAGAGTGAACCGATCACCGCGACCTTTCCAGTATGGCGCGCGAACTCGCAGGCTGCCTGAACCTTGGGTCCCATGGAGCCGGCGGCGAAGCCGAGTTTTTCCATTTCGTCCGGGTGCGCCTGGCCGATGGCCTTTTGTGTGGGTTTACCGTAGTCGATGAAGGCCGCGCTGACGTCGGTGGCAATCACCAGCAAATCGCTGTCCAGCTGTTCGGCCAGCAGCGCCGAGCACAGATCTTTGTCGATCACCGCTTCCACGCCTTGCAGCTTGCCATGAGCGCCGTACATGGTCGGAATGCCGCCACCGCCGGCGCAAATCACGATGCTGCCTTTTTCCAGCAGCCACTTGATCGGGCGGATTTCGAAGATGCGTTTCGGTCTCGGGCTGGCCACCACGCGGCGGAATTTGTCGCCGTCCGGGGCAATCGCCCAGCCTTTTTCGGCGGCGAGTTTTTCTGCTTCGGCCTTAGCGTACACCGGGCCGATGGGTTTGGTCGGGTTCTGGAAGGCCGGGTCGTTGGCGTCGACTTCGACCTGGGTCAGGAGCGTGGCGAAGGGCACTTCGAAGTCCAGCAGGTTGCCCAGTTCCTGTTCGATGATGTAGCCGATCATGCCTTCGGTTTCGGCGCCGAGCACGTCCAGCGGGTAAGGCGACACCGAGGTGTAGGCCGCCGCCTGCAACGACAGCAGGCCGACCTGCGGGCCGTTGCCGTGGGCGATGACCAGTTCGTTGCCGGCATGGATCTTGGCGATCTGTTCGGTGGCGATCCGGATGTTGGCGCGTTGGTTGTCCGCGGTCATGGGTTCACCACGGCGGAGCAGGGCGTTACCGCCCAGAGCAACGACGATACGCATGATTCAGTCCTTTCAATAAAGAGATTACGAGCGACTCGGTTCCTCTGTCGAAACCCGGTCAATGTGGGAGCGAGCCTGCTCGCGATTACCATTTCACATTCAACAATGATGTTGGCTGTTACTCCGCTATCGCGAGCAGGCTCGCTCCCACAGGGGGTTGTGTGCCTGCAGGAGGAACCGGGTCAGCCGTTACAGGTCAGCCAGGGTCGACACCAGGATCGCCTTGATCGTGTGCATGCGGTTTTCCGCTTGCTCGAAGGCGATGCACGCTGGCGACTCGAACACGTCATCGGTGACCTCGATGCCGTTGGACAGGTGCGGATACTGCTCGGCAATCTGTTTACCGACCTTGGTGTCGCTGTTATGAAACGCCGGCAGGCAGTGCATGAACTTGGTGCGCGGGTTGCCGGTGGCTTTCATCAGTTCCGCGTTGACCTGGTAGGGCAACAGTTGCTGGATGCGTTCGGCCCAGGCTTCGACTGGCTCGCCCATCGACACCCAAACGTCGGTGTGGATGAAGTCCACGCCCTTGACCGCTGCTTTCGGGTCTTCGGTCAAGGTGATGCGGGCGCCGCTTTCTTCCGCGTATTTCTTGCAGCGCGAGACCAGGTCATCAAGGGGCCACAGGGCTTTCGGCGCGCAGATGCGCACGTCCATGCCCAGCTTGGCGCCGATCAGCAGCAGCGAGTTGCCCATGTTGTTGCGCGCGTCGCCCAGGTAGGCGTAGCTGATTTCGTGGATCGGCTTGTCCGCGTGTTCACGCATGGTCAGCACGTCGGCGATCATTTGCGTCGGGTGGTATTCGTCGGTCAGCCCGTTGAACACCGGCACACCGGCGAACTTGGCCAGTTCCTCGACGATTTCCTGCTTGAAGCCACGGTATTCGATAGCGTCGTACATGCGCCCCAGTACGCGGGCGGTGTCCTTCATGCTTTCCTTGTGGCCGATTTGCGAGGAATTCGGGTCGATGTAGGTGACGTTGGCGCCCTGATCATAGGCCGCGACTTCGAAGGCGCAACGGGTGCGGGTCGAGGTTTTTTCGAAGATCAGCGCGATGTTGTTGCCTTTGAGGTGTTGTTGCTCGGTGCCGGTGTACTTCGCGCGTTTGAGGTCACGGGACAGGTCGAGCAGGTAACGCAGCTCACGGGGCGTGTGGTGCTCCAGGCTGAGCAGGTTACGGTTGTGGATGTTGAACGCCATGATGATTCTCCTTGAGTTCGGTAATCGGCCCGGCCGCTACCGGGTCAGTGCGGCCGGGGGGATGGTCGTTTAGTAGTCGATAGGGTCGCGGATGATCGGGCAGGTCATGCAGTGGCCGCCGCCACGGCCGCGCCCCAGTTCACCGGCGCTGATGGTGATGACTTCCACACCGGCCTTGCGCAGCAGGGTGTTGGTGTAGGTGTTGCGGTCATAGCCGATGACCACGCCGGGTTCCACGGCCACCACGTTGTTGCCGTCGTCCCACTGCTCGCGTTCGGCGGCGAAGCTGTTGCCGCCGGTTTCCACCACGCGCAACGCTTTGAGGTTCAATGCCTTGGCCACCACGTCGAGGAAGTTGCCTTCTTCGCGACGGATGTCGATGCCCCCTTGTTTGCCTTCATCCGGGCGCAGGGTGAAGCCGACGATCTGATTCACCACTTCCGGGAAAATCGTCACCAGGTCGCGGTCGCAGAAGCTGAACACGGTGTCCAGGTGCATGGCTGCGCGGGACTTCGGCAGACCAGCGACGATGACTTTTTCCACGGCCTTGTTCTTGAACAGGTTCAGGGCCAACAGGCCGATGGCCTGACGGGATGAGCGTTCGCCCATGCCGATCAACACCACGCCGTTGCCGATCGGCATGACGTCGCCGCCTTCAAGGGTGGAACTGCCGTGTTCCTGGTCCGGATCGCCGTACCAGATTTCGAAGTCGGCGTTGGTGAACTGCGGGTGGAATTTGTAGATGGCGGTGGTCAGCAAGGTTTCCTGACGGCGCGCCGGCCAGTACATCGGGTTCAGCGTCACGCCGCCGTAGATCCAGCACGTGGTGTCGCGGGTGAACTGGGTGTTGGGCAGCGGCGGCAGAATGAAGCTGGAGTGGCCGAGGAAATCGCGGAACATCTGGATGGTCTTGCCGCCGAAACTGTCCGGCAGGTCATCGGCGGAGACGCCGCCGATCAGGAATTCAGCGATCTTGCGCGGCTCCAGGCTGCGCAGCCATGACTTCGTTTCATCGATCAACCCCAAACCGACCGAATTGGCGGTGACCTTGCGTTCCAGAATCCAGTCGAGGGCTTCAGGAATCGCGACGATGTCGGTCAGCAGGTTGTGCATTTCCAGCACGTCGACCCCGCGTTCACGCATCTTGGTGACGAAATCGAAATGGTCACGCTTGGCCTGGGCGACCCACAGCACATCATCGAAAAGCAGTTCGTCGCAGTTGTTCGGGGTCAGCCGCTGGTGGGCCAGGCCGGGGGAGCAAACCATGACTTTGCGCAGTTTGCCGGCTTCGGAATGTACGCCGTACTTAACTTTTTCCGTGGTCATTACAGTGATCCTCCAGATGACAAAACAATCGGGTATTACAGGGTCAGGAAGCCGTCATACAGCCCGTAAGCTGCCACCAGGGCGCCCACGATGACGGCTGCAAAAATCAGCTTCTCGACGTTGGTGAAAATCGGTTTGCCGAGTTCTCGCTTGGCCTTGGCGAACAGGATGACCCCGGGCGCATAGAGCAGGGCAGACAACAGCAAGTATTTGGTGCCCCCTGCGTAGACCAGCCAGACCGCGTAGATCACCGCGATGGCACCGATGAGCAAATCCTTCGAGCGTTCGCCCGAGTCGTTTTCATAACTCTCGCCGCGCACCGCCAGCAGCAGTGCATAAGCCGCGGACCACAGATACGGCACCAGAATCATTGAAGTGGCGAGGTAGATCAGCGACAGGTAAGTACTGGCGGAAAACAACGTGATGATCAGGAACAGCTGCACCATCGCGTTGGTCAGCCACAAGGCATTGACCGGCACATGGTTGGCGTTCTCCTTGCGCAGGAATTCCGGCATGGTGTGGTCCTTGGCGGCGGCGAACATGATCTCCGCACACAACAGCACCCATGACAGCAACGCACCGAGCAGGGAAATGATCAGGCCGACGCTGATCAGCACCGCGCCCCAGTGACCGACCACGTGCTCCAGCACCGCGGCCATCGACGGGTTCTGCAGTTTTGCCAGTTCCGGTTGGGTCATGATGCCCAGCGACAGCACGTTCACCAGCACCAGGAACAACAGCACGGTGATGAAGCCGATCACGGTGGCTTTACCGACGTCGCTGCGCTTTTCCGCCCGCGCCGAGAAGATGCTCGCGCCTTCGATGCCGATGAACACCCAGACGGTGACCAGCATCATTTTGCGCACCTGGTTCATCACGCTGCCCAGGTCGGGGTTTTTCACGCCCCAGATGTCAGCGGTGAAGATGTCGAGCTTGAAGGCGAAGATCGCGATCAGCACAAACAGCAGCAGCGGCACGACCTTGGCGACGGTGGTCACCAGGTTGATGAACGCCGCTTCCTTGATCCCGCGCAGCACGAGGAAGTGCACGCCCCAGAGCAGCAGCGACGCACCAATCACAGCGGCAACGGTGTTGCCTTCGCCGAAGATCGGGAAGAAGTAGCCGAGGGTGCTGAACAGCAGGACGAAGTAACCGACGTTACCGAGCCAGGCACTGATCCAGTAACCCCACGCGGAGGAGAAACCCATGTAGTCGCCGAATCCGGCCTTGGCGTAGGCGTAGACCCCGCCGTCCAAGTCAGGTTTGCGATTGGCGAGTGTCTGGAACACGAAGGCGAGTGTCAGCATGCCTACGGCAGTGATGGCCCAACCGATCAGCACCGCGCCGACGTCGGCACTGGCGGCCATGTTCTGGGGCAAAGAAAAGATCCCGCCACCAATCATAGAGCCGACAACCAACGCAACAAGTGCACCGAGTTTCAGTTTTCCGGGGGATTCAGACATTGCATGACTCCAATGCAGGAGAAGAGAGACAACAGAGTAGTTCTGTTAGCAATTCAGTCAGCTGACTTAGATCAGTGCATGGCTACATTCCATTGTTAATGAAAGACTTATGAACCTTTTCCGGGCATAACGGTATTTCCGGAAAAGCCCGGTCCAGAGGCCTCGACTCATACAAAAGGAATAACTCCAATTGCTTGGAACTTTTACGCTAGTTCGTTTTCTGCGTTCCGCAAATTTTTGACGCCGGTTTCAGGTATGGAATCGATTAATTAAGATTGACCCACAAATTCGCTCTTTGCCAAGACGCTAATAGAATCATCCGCTATAAATAACGGACATGACTTGGCGTTTTCTAATAAACGTTATTACGCTGTACCTATTTAGTTAAAACCAACCATGTGACGGTTTCCCGGCCGTGGTCATTCCCCGGTCACATCGGGAAAAATGGAGACGCAGGCATGTCGCAACCGACGCAAAAACTTCGCCTGAGCGCACTGATCGCGCTGGTGGTTGGATCGATGATTGGCGGCGGGATCTTTTCCTTGCCGCAGAACATGGCCGCCCGTG
Source organism: Pseudomonas sp. BF-R-01 (assembly GCF_019946615.1). Lineage (NCBI taxonomy): Bacteria > Pseudomonadati > Pseudomonadota > Gammaproteobacteria > Pseudomonadales > Pseudomonadaceae > Pseudomonas > Pseudomonas sp. BF-R-01. Next base: position 3,761 of record NZ_JAGYFX010000150.1, on the reverse strand, counting down.
CCGATGCCGGCGCGATATTGATCGGTTGGGCCATCACCGCCGTCGGAATGCTGACGCTGGCCTTCGTGTTCCAGACGCTGGCCAATCGCAAACCCGAGCTGGATTCCGGGGTGTACGCCTACGCGAAGGCAGGGTTCGGCGACTACATGGGGTTCTCGTCCGCGTGGGGGTACTGGATCAGCGCCTGGCTGGGCAACGTCGGTTACTTCGTTCTGCTGTTCAGCACTCTCGGGTACTTCTTTCCGGTGTTTGGCCAGGGCAACACGCCCATCGCCATCGGTTGCGCCTCGGTCCTGCTGTGGGCCGTACATTTTCTGGTGCTGCGCGGGATCAAGGAGGCGACGTTCATCAATCAGTTGACCACCGTGGCCAAGATCGTGCCGCTGATCATGTTCATCGTCATCGCCGCCGTGGCGTTCAAGGCCGACATCTTTACCCGTGACATCTGGGGCCGCAGCAACCCGAATTTCGGCGGCGTGATGGATCAGGTGCGCAACATGATGCTGGTCACCGTGTTTGTGTTCATCGGCATCGAGGGCGCCAGTGTGTATTCGGCGCGGGCGGAAAAACGTTCGGATGTCGGCCGGGCGACGGTCATCGGTTTTATTGGCGTGCTGGCGCTGTTGGTGCTGGTGAATGTGTTGTCGCTGGGGATCATGAGCCAGCCGGAACTGGCCAACCTGCAGAATCCGTCACTGGCGGCGGTGCTGGAACACATCGTCGGGCCCTGGGGCGCGTTGTTGATCAGCATTGGCCTGGCGATTTCGCTGCTCGGCGCGTTGCTCTCCTGGGCGCTGCTTTGCGCCGAGATCCTCTTTGCCACGGCCAAGGACAAGACCATGCCGGCCTTCCTGAAAAAGGAAAACGCCAACCATGTGCCGGTCAATGCGCTGTGGCTGACCAACGTGATGATCCAGCTTTTCCTGCTGATCACGCTGTTTTCCGCCGGGACTTACACCAGCCTGATCTACCTCGCGTCGTCGATGATTCTGGTGCCGTATCTGTGGTCGGCAGCGTATGCGGTGTTGCTGAGCGGGCGCGGCGAAACGTACGAGCACGCGTCGGCGGAACGCACCAAGGACTTGCTGATCGGCGGCATCGCGCTGAGTTATGCGGTGTGGCTGTTGTACGCCGGCGGGGTCAAGTATTTGCTGCTGTCGGCGTTGTTGTATGCGCCGGGGGTGATTCTGTTCGCCAAGGCCAAACGTGAGCAGGGTGAACCGCTGTTTACAGCGATCGAGAAAGGGATATTTACCGCGGTCATCAGCGGCGCCGGTTTGGCGGCGTATGGCTTGTACAGCGGATTTCTGTCGTTGTGAGGTTGCGGCTGGCCTATCAGCCGCCCTATGACTGGCCGGCGATGCTGGGCTTCTTGTCGGCGCGGGCCGTGGCGGGAATGGAAACGGTGGTGGATGGCGTGTATTCGCGCAGCATCGGCCTGGACGGCGCTCACGGCACGTTTTCGATAAGGCCGGTGGCGGGCGATGCGCTGGAAGTGACGCTGGATTTTCCTGACCCGGCGGCGGTGCCGGAGATCGTTGCGCGGTTGCGACGGATGTTTGATCTGGATGCGGATTTAGCGGCGATTCATCGGTCGCTGAAGGCTGACCCGTTGATGGTGCGGTTGATTGCCGAGCGGCCAGGATTGCGGGTTCCGGGGACGTGGGACGGTCTGGAACTGGCGATTCGTGCGGTGTTGGGGCAGCAGATCAGCGTGGTTGCGGCGATCAGGTTGGCAGGGAAACTGGTGGTGCAATATGGGCCGCCTTTGGCGTCGGTTTTGCCCGGTATCACGCATGTGTTCCCGGTGGCTGGCGTATTGGCGCAGGCGGATCTGGCGGCGCTGGGCATGCCGAAAAGCCGGGGCCGGACGTTGTCGGGTGTGGCCCAGGCGTTGCTTGATGATCCGTTGTTGTTTGAACCGGGGCGTGAGGGTGGTGTGGCGCGGTTGCTAGCTTTGCACGGGATTGGCGACTGGACGGCACAGTACATTGCCTTGCGACAATTGCGCGAGATGGATGCGTTTCCGGGTGGGGATGTTGGGTTGATCAATGCGTTGTCGGCGCTTGAGGGGGAGCGGGTGACGGCTCGGGAGTTGTTGGCGCGGGCCGAAGGTTGGCGACCTTGTCGAGGGTATGCGGCGCAGCTTTTGTGGACATCACTGAGTCGGGCGGACTGAGCTGATCCAGCATTTGGGGCAACTGATCTGACGCCTTCGCGGGCAAGCCCGCTCCCACAGGTTTTGAGTCGTGCTCATTACTGGAGTCCGACACCAATCCTGTGGGAGCGGGCTTGCCCGCGAAGGCGTCCGTCCAGTCACCACCACTGCGCGCGATGTGAACCCAATTCGGAGGCCGGTATCGCCCACTGCAACGGCGTCCCGGTGATTTTCAGTGGCACATGAAGCCGATGCGCCGGCCCCCAAGGCGTCTGTTCAACCAGCAAGTCCTGATCGTTTTCATCCTCTGCCCGCAGCAGCTCACTCGTCCCCGCACCCTGTTCAATCAACAACTTCGCCGTCCGCGCCAGCGACAACCGTGCCGACCCACCCCGTCCCAATAACGTGATCGCCGCAGCCGCCATCAAATACCCGGTGGCATGATCCAGCGCCTGCACGGGCAACGGCGTCGGCTTGTCCGCCTTCTTCCATTGCATCCCCGCTTCGGCAATCCCGCTGCTCATCTGCACCAGGCTGTCGAAGCCGCGGCGGTTCTGCCATGGTCCGCTCCAGCCGTAGGCGTTCAGGCAAACGTCGATCAGGCGGGGCGCGAGTGCCTGTCGTTCGGCGACGCCGTAACCCAGCCGTTCCAGCGCATCGGCGCGGTAGCCGTGGAGCAGAATGTCGGCGTCCTTGAGCAGGCTTTCGAACAGGATGCGATCTGCTTTGTCATGCAAGTCCAGGCGTGCGCAGCGTTTGCCCAAGGTGACTTCCGGCACCACACCGGGCTCGTTCCAGGTCGGTGGGTCGATGCGCAAAACGTCGGTGCCGAGGCCGGCAAGAAAGCGACTGGCGACCGGGCCGGCAAGCACGCGGGTCAAATCCAGCACCTTGATCCCGGCCAGCGGTCGCGCCACCGATCCTTGCCACGATGACGGCGGTTCAGGGTTGCCGGCGCTGAGCTGAATCAGTGGCTCAGAGTTCACCGCCTGGCCCTGGGGATGCGCCTGCCATTGCGCCCAGCTGCGCATTTCGGCGGCACAGCCACCGGCCTCGACCACGGCGTGTTCCAGATCGGTTTTCGCCCATTGCGCAACCTTGCTCGCCACGGCGGCGCGGTCGGCACAGGCGCCGAGCACTTTTTCGGCCGCCGCACGGTGATGAGGCGCGTTGGTGTGCAGGCGGATCCAGCCGTCGCTGGTCGGGTAGTCTCCGGCCACCGGGTCCCAGAGTGGAGGAACGCTCCAGCCGACGGGACGGATCGACGTCGCGAACCAGAAAGAGGCGAGGCGACGGTCGACTTCAAGGTTGGGCAAACGACCGGTGTGCTGGTGCAGTAACTCGCTGACCGCCTGGCCGGCAGCGGCAATGCTGGCGCTCGCCAGGTCAGTGACGCCGAACGCCGAGGGCAGGGCGCCCTTCGAGGTGAACGGAATCGGGGTGTGGGGCAAGCCGAGTGCGGCTTGAATGGACGTGAGTAAATCAGTCATCGAAGGCCCTCCGGAACGAGAGGCCGAGCATAGATCAAACAGCTGATGATGCGGGTGAAACCTGTAGGAGCGAGGCTTGCCCGCGAAGAACGATGATGCGGTCTACCTGGCAG